>NZ_JAIWNS010000144.1 GCF_020216685.1 Methanospirillum hungatei
AGCTGTGGTACAATACTAGCATATGTTGTTACAATTTGATAAAATGATCTTTTGTCGATCGAGGTATCATATAAAAAAGTAACACTTGAAATATATCAATGAATGAAAAGAGAGGATTGCAGGTTCCTCTCCGGGACGTGTACAAAATGAAAAAAATAATGAATTATGTTGCAGGAATTATCAGAGACCGTTCTCCTGCAGGTTCGAATTCGCGTATTGCACCGCGTGCAAATTCTTTTCTGGGCTCTGAGAAATCAAACCGGAGGGAGGGATCGGCAAAGGTAATTTTGACCCGTGCATCAAAGCAGAATGCATCATTGCGGCCGAAATGTGCTGCTCCGACAATAGCAGCATATTCACCCTGATGGCCGACATTCATGGCATAGTTTGGATAATTCGGACCTCGTAGCTCTCCCATCGCACCACGGTCAGGTTCCATCGAGAGGGAATTTGCTGACCCGCACTGGTCCTGGAGGTCATACCCGAAGAACCCGAGTCTGGACCAGCCGTCTTTGTGGATGATCATCGAGAGATACCAGCCGTTTAAACCTGCATTGGAATTGCCGGTTCCCATTGAACAGGTTATACCTGATGCAGCTGCAAGAACTGCTGCACGCTGTGATCCACCAAAGTGATCCTCCATCAGAGTCGGGAACTGTTCGTACTGCTCCATTCCATACAGGGTAACTTCGGTAGCAAGGTCATTGACCATCTCCTGGGTCGGTTTTATCGTTTTATCCGGTGCTGGCTGGGTGTAATCATACCCATACCGGTCTTTCAGATAATCCATGCCATAGTAGGTGAAATCATCGAGGATGTTATCAGTATATGCAGCGGTTGCATACTGGGTAAACCCGACACCGCCGGACATGTATGATCCAAGCCAGATCTGGTCGAAGAGGACTGCACCAGCGGCTACCTGTTCAAGGGCTGCCCAGGCAGGATCATTCGGATATTTCCGGTTTGCCTGGATAATATCACTAAATAATCCAAACTTAATTCCTCCTGGTTCATTCGGACCTCTGGCACGACGGGCCGGAAGATGACTGCCCATCTGGATAACACCGGCATGTTTTGCAGCAAAAGAAAGGTCAGCAACTGCCGCTTCTCCGGCACAGGTCCGATATGCTGCAATAAATGACATTCCAATCTGCATGGCAGACCATCTGCTGGTCGTTCCACCATCACAGGTTCTGCTGACAATGGTTGGAATGTGGATTGCCTGCCACATTGATTTCCCGATCTCTGCCTTCAGTTCTTCCGCATGTTTCTTGCAGAAGAGCTTGTCAATATTTAAGAGATATTGCTTATCTATCTGATCGGCGACTTCATCGTCCCCGGTAAATATTTTTACATAACAGTCATCCACAAGACCGGGATGAGTCTCTACCATGTGTTCCTGAACTACTGCTCCTCCTGGCATGGCGTGATTTAAGATATGAAGATATTCGTTGATAGTCTCCGGAGTAACCTCTTTTCCAAGGCGTTTTTGCAGAGTATTGTGGGCCATATCCATCCCGACGATCACCGTCCGTCTGATCTCATCCCACATCTGCTGCATGGCGGTATTATTCACAAAGTGGAGATCATCACCTTCGACAAATGTACCGGTTCCGGATACTTCATAGGTCATCAGTTGTCGCTGACCCATGGGGATACCACCCAGGTGACAATGTTCCGGATCATACATTGTTATTCCACGTTTTTCTTCGATACGTTTGTTAATCTCGATGAATTCTCGTTTTCTGGGTGATTGGCGGACACCATCAAAGCAGTAGAATGATGTTTTTGTTGATTCTACATCCTGATCTTTGAATTTATCCTTGAGTGCTTTAAGGAAACGTTTTTGTGAGTGCTCAATTCGGCTCATTTTTTATCCTCTCTTGGCATAAAACCATATTTTGTCCGGAGTGTGTGGATTCGCTGCAGGTATTCTATATATTCTGGATCCTCTCTCAGGGGTGTTCCAACAAGTGAGTGAAACATTGTTGTATGTTCACGAAGCCAGTCATCATCCAGGGGTTTTCCCACATCAACCTGACGGTCGAGAGGAACACCAATCTGATCTTTCACATATTTTACCCTGCCATCCTCCCCCATAATACATCTCTGGAGTGCGTCAAACTGCATGCCATCCTCTGAAAGACGCAAGGAATGTCCATGGACTGTTGCACCTCGAAGGCTGACACGGGCAGGGTCAAACATTTCGGTTTCTATAAGCGTACTACAGTATTTTTCAAGATCGCGTTCCCTGCATTCAACGATCTGACGTCCTGAAAGAGTGCCTGGATCAATGCCTCGAAACCGGTACATCTCGGCATATGTCCTCTGGTATGGCTGAGATGGAGCATTAAACATAGAATCAGCAAACTGCACATACCTGACCCGGTCACCATGCAATGCTCCTTCAGTTGGTTTTACCAGTTTTCTCATCGGGCAGTCAACTTCAGGTAATTCTCCAATTGGTGGGTGAACAGATTTGAAGGCCTCTCCCGGAGCACGGTGTCCAAGAATTAGTATGATATCTTCGTCAGTCACTTTTCGCATCTTCTGCAGTTCTATGTTCGGATTCATCTGTCTTCGCCTGTTTTCTGCGACAATAGATGTTCCAGGTCCATATTGTGGGGTATATTTCATGTTTTTTACCTCATCCTTCAAGGGCATTATTTTCACAGGCACATATCATCCTGTGTTCATGTTCCTCATGTGCTATGATTCGAACCGGTCGTTCCTTTGATCTGGGATCAACCATACCGATAAGTTCAGGGTCTGGTTTTGGTCCGTATTTGGCATAATCAAACATGGTCATGGTAGGTTTAATGAAGATGCCCTGTTGCATTACAAATCCAAATTTCACAAAAAAATCGGTACAAATTCGATTTATTACTCCGATAATGCACTCATCTTCGAGTTCGAGAATAATATCTCCGACAAGCATACGAATATCGCAAGAGGTCGTCCCAACGGTGATATTTCGTTTTATGTCAGTCGAATTTTCCATACCCCGGGCCGGCCCATAGGGGATGACCTTTGGAATATTCTGGCCGTGAAGAAGTATTCTGCGTATTCCCGGAATTTCAACCAGTTTGTTCAGTAAGGTTTCACAGGTTTCAGGTTTCATCATTCTGATTGAACAAATCCTGATTTGAGGTAATGACGCAGGAGATGCTGCCTGTACATTCATATTCAGGCACCTTCTGCAATCTGATGTATTGGTTTATTGAATACATCAATCCGGCCATATGTCTCACCCATTACTTTTGAGGTACCTTCTGGTGCAAACATCTGTGTTCCTGCATCCAATGCTGCTGCTGCAACCACACAGGGGATAGCCACTCCGGCGGCATGCCTGGTGACAACATGGTTTCCGTTGAAAATTCCCGGACCTCCACCACCATAAATCGAATGAGAGAAGAATGAAAAACCAACACCTGTACCCATACTCCGTCCAAAATCACTACATGGTAGTCCGGTCTCATGCTCGATAAGATCGTTAAAGTACAGGAGTGTTGAAGAGATTGCCTGTACAAACCTGCCTGCCCCACAATTCACAATTGAAGCAGCAAGGGTACCTGCAGAAACATATGCATTCCAGAGCATCGGGTCATCGGTGTCATAAAATGTGAAATAACCACCCTTTTTACCGGGATATATGACTCGATCCTCTAACGCCCGTTCAACCAGTGACTGAACAACTGTTCCAACAGTCCCCTCCTGTCCATTCTCCTTTACCAGATCATAGACCATATTATTGGCATTCAGACCCTGGTATGCATAGCAGAGGAGTTGATTCCGTTCATATGGGCCGACACATCCCATCTCAAATATTCCTGCATGTTCGAGTGTTGCTGCAAGAGCCGTTCCCTGAAGCGCATTCCGGTTTGTCATCATAACGAAATGATTCACCGGAATGTTTCGGAGTGCATATCCAATACCTTCATTGTTCTGCGGTATTGTCAGAATTGATGTGACCAGTGCCCCCTCCATATCCTGGGTCTGCGGATAAGAACCCCAGGCTGCAGCTTTCACTGTAGATGCATCAAATGGGCTGATGTCAAATTCCTCAACAATGGCATAGGTTACTGCAGATGCAACCGATGTAATAGCAGCATCATATGTTGCCGCTCCAGAGATTCGTTTTGCCGGAACTTTTACCAAAAGAAGATTTCCTCCATTAAATTCCATAATCTCGGTATCATCATCTTCTTCAAGCTGAACCATATCCTTGATTCTGGCTATCAGTGAGTCCTTGTGTTCCATAATCGGAAGTTTTAACTCACGGCCCGGAATTCGTCCCTTTCCTAGCTTTCCTCCAGATAACGCCTGTTCAATGCCATGAAGGTTTACATTGATTGTACGCTTTGTCAGATCAATAATGCGACAGGCAGCCGGATTCAGAAGAGGATGAATCCGATCTAAGGTTATTCCGCTTTTAAGCAGTTTTCCATCATCAGAAAATAAATCGATGGTCTCCTGATATTTTTTCATGGTCTTTTCCTGTGATGCTCGTAAGTCAGTCCAGTGTACCGGAAAACCCGGGTACTGAGCTACAAAGTAGGTGACCATTTTTACTTAATTAGTATTACTATCATGTCAAAAATTATGATGTTATTTTGGCTAATATTTTTTTCTTCTTATTATAAAATTGTTACTTCAATCATCTGAATTTAGATTTTTTTCTCGCATCTATGTAAGAATTTTAGTAACTTGTAAAGTCATGAAATTCAGGCATTCCTCGACAAATATATCTCTAATGCGTCCATGAATAAACAGAAGTATGTTTCCTACATCACGCATCAATTTTACATTACGTATTACAAAATATGATAAATAGTTAAGAAATTAAAATGATTAATTGCAAGATATTCTGTTACTATTTTAAAAAAATTTCAGGTATTAATATTTGAATGGTTAAATTTTAATTAATCAGCAGAAATAGTGACCTGCCCGGTGAAATGGATCAACAAAACGCGAACTCATGATTTCGTATGCCGATTACAAAATGGTGTGTTTGAATTTTTTTCGTGCATCAAAGGCGGATGGCAGGATTAAAGGTTCGCCATGATTCTCTTGTCCATTTATCATGATGAGAAGATACTCCTTGTCTCCCTACAATAGTATCCCGTCACTGCCACCACATTACATTATGTGTATACATAAGGTAAAAATGTTACTAAATTTAAAAAATGTAATACTTCATATGGTCGAATTAATTTTCGTAACAATTAAATTAAAGACGAAAAATATATTTGAATTAATCATTTTGGATTTTTTTTGTATATCTTTTCGTTTAATCTCTTCATCTAATTTTGCCTGATAAGTGTTGGTTGAATGAGTGGGCGTTGGTCATACATTCCGATATAATATTGATTATATGGATCAGTGTTCTGATTATTTGTGATATAATCTGATAAAGAGGGAGCAGTCTTTATAAATTTTCCAACAAGGATCTGGAAAGCAAACTCCCCGAAGAAATCTTCACAATACTGTGCAACGGTATTCAAAGCCCGCTCATCTAACGCTTCAACTATTACATCACCCATGAGAACATGCATGTCAACATTTTGATTTGCTACTCTGATACTTGTTGCTGCCGGGGCTTCTATGGTACAACATTCCTTTTGATTTTTAGGCGATTCTTTCAGATGGCCTGGGCCATGTACCAGAACTCTGCGTATTCCTGCAATGGCTGATAATCCATCCAGAAATTTTTCTGCATTGTCTGGCTGAAGCATCCGGATAGGTACAATCCGGACCTGGGGATACTCTTCTGAACTCATGTTACTCCTCTTTTCGCAGGAACAGATGTGATGGATAACATCGTTCCTGTATGATACAATAAGGATGAGATAGTATTAAAATATTATTACTAAATTTAAATTTGTATTAACTATTGATTAAAAATTATATAAATTTAATACATTAATCCCTTCATTTTATCTCTGATTATCCAGATAAAGTGGATACTGAAAATAATCTGACATATTTATGAATGAGAAAGAAGTCCTCCTTCGAGGTTATAGGATTTCTCCGATATTGCAGCAAAACCATAGGTGGGTAAGATGTATGATCTGAATATGATTAAGCGCGTGGATACATAGAAATAAAAATGGTATTCTGATTCAATTTACATCTGATAAATTCATTCACAAGAGAGTTCCGGAGGTTTGGAGATTATTTCCCGTAAACTCTCCGGATACTCAGAATTCATCCTGGAAAATGGTTGTAAATTATGGTTGCTCATTACTCGCACATGCCTTCCGGCGTGCAGCTCTTCAGTTTCCGCTTTTCAAGTGATTTCAGAATTGTGGGTAATACCTCACCAAGCGCTCCAAAATTCATTGAGTCAGCTGTTCCAAGGAAAACTCCCGGATCAAGGTGTTCTTCAAGGTTTTTTATTCCTACTTTATCCATAAGGTTCGTAATCTGAACAAGTGATTTTTTAGCCATCATTTGTGAGAAACTTGCAGGGGCTCCGAGAACACCCATTACGGATTCACGATAGGTAAGCAATCCAGCATAGGTTATAGCAGTAAGAGCTGCACACATGTCACAGACCGGACCGAGAAGTTCCGCAGGTAACTTAAATGCTTCCCCTCGTGCTTTCATACCAATTTCCATCAGTTTCTTGATGGTTTCGTCAGATGCATACCCTTCAGAAATAAATCCCTGACCTTTCATCTCAGGAACCGCCCCTGGATGATAGGAAGATACCTGGACATTCTTGGTCTTGGTAAGATTTAGTTCTTCAAAGATGCCGTAGAATTTTGTGGTTGGGATAGTACATGCATGAGTAATAATTGCACCCTCCTTAATTTCTCCGGCAAATTTCTCGATGATGCCTTTTTGCATGTCTCCCTTGGGAAGCCAGGTAATGATCCAGTCAGCATCTTTTACAGCTTCCCTGTCATCGGTGGTGATTTTGAATCCAAGATCCTTTGGGTGAGTAAAATGGATTGCTCCTTTTGGTGGCTTTGGAAGATCCTTTGCAACCTCTTTTACCTTTGCCCGAATCTGGGGCATAATGGACTCCGGATTCCCGCTCTTGTGTGCTTTCATGACATCTTCGTATGCAAAATCATCAATGACGGTGAATTGTCCGTCAAATATCGGATCTGATACAACGATGTCATTAATGCCTGCAAGCTCTTTCAGTTCGGCACCCATTATCATGGTTGAATGGGCCATTGAGATCTCAGGTTTTCCAACCTGTTCTGCAACAGCACAAGCACGGGCAAAATTGGTAATTCCCGCAGCTGCGTGAGTTCTATAGCAGCCTGCGCCTAGAATTGCTACTTTCATGAATCTATCCTCTGTGTGTGATTAATACTTCTTATGAATATTATATTATTACTAAATATCTAGTAATACAATATTCATAATCAGTGATAATTGCTCTACTTACAATTAAATATATCTATCGATTTTAATTTCAATTTATAAAGAATAATTTGTTTAATGTACTCTTATAATTCATCTTGTAGTAACAATATCTTTATAAAATAGTCATTAAGGCGATAAATTTTAATTATGATTTGATCATACGAATAACATTAATTTACATAATGGGTGCTATAGTGATATCCAGAATTCTGAAAAAAATCCGTCAGTCAAAAAATTTAGAAAATCATGAGATATTGACTCTTTTTTCTGCAAAGAAAGAATCTGACATCCTAAATATCTTACAAACAGCAAGTGGTATCAGAGATGAAAATAACGTACCAATAACCCTTACATCAACCGTCCATATAACCAATGAATGCAGCGTTACACCGAAATGTAAATATTGTGGATTTGCAGCCGGAACCTCTCGCTCCGGGTACTACCACCCGTTTCATAAAACCGACGAGGAGATATTGCAGGCGGTCCGCATCATTGAAGATTCTGGTATATCCAGAGTATCCTGCTCAGGCGCCCATGGACATGGGGGGGAACATGCTCTCCAGGCAGCCCGGATAGTGAAGGAACATACAAACCTGGATTTGCTGGTTAATGTAGGCACCGATCTTTCTGCAGACACCATTCACCAGCTTGCTGCGCATGGGACTGATACCCTCTGCTGCAATCTTGAAACGACAAATGAAACTTTATTTTCATACATAAAACCCGGAGAAAAGTTCTATCAGCGGGTAAAAGTCTGCAATATGATATCAGAGAGCGGTTTGGAACTCTCGAGCGGGCTTTTAATTGGGATTGGAGAATCAAATTGTGACCGGCTTTATCATCTGAAGTTTTTAAGAGCGTTTAAAACTCTTGGAGAAATTCCGATTATGGGCTTTCAGCCATATATCGGGACACCAATGGAGCATCATCCCCGATGTTCAATGCGGGATCAGCTTCTGACAATTGCAATAACCCGGATTCTCTATCCTGACATCAGGATAACCGTCCCAACTCCTACCATTGGTCCTGAAAATGTTCGAAAATCCCTTATGGCCGGTGCAAATAATCTGGCAACTGTTATCCCCGATTCATATCCGCATGATATTAAGGGTGTAGGCTCTCCGGTTTGTGGGACACTCTCTGATGTTCGCCAGGTTCTTGATGAGATGGGCCTAAAATACATTTTAAGAACTCATCCACTAACTACACGTCAGAAAATTCCGGTAACCGGATAAGGATTCTTATGACTATTGAGGCTATTATCCGAAATGCGTATGATGAGTCGAATAAGGGAGTTCGCACCGGGGACTCATTGCATGAGGTGGAAGAGATCAGGTCATACATCCGCTCTGCAGAATCGATTATTGTACCAAATTGGAATGATAAAAAGATTATGGTAATTAATTCGGTTCTGGAAGAATTCGGAATTCATCCGGCTACTCATCTGCAGGTCCCGACAAGTGCTGTTGATCTCACTCCTATGCCGGCAATATTTAAAGCCAGAATGGCTCTGGACAGTACAGAAAGCGACCTGGTGATTGCCCGTGGTCGTCTTGGAGTTCCTGGATCCGGTTCAATGCTCGTAATTATGGATAAAAAAGGGAGAATTCTCTCTGCAGCTTTGTCTTCTCCGCACATTCTTCATCACAAATCAGTTGAAGAAGCGGTGCATGATGAAATAACTACTGCTCTTCTGCGATTAGGCTTTGAGAGGGTTGCGTGATGTCACTTTCATATATAACCGAGACCGGTATTACCCCGGCAGTACATACTTATTTTTCCCATTATTCAGTAATGAACCTGATAGAGATAATTTGTGACAAAAAGGTTACCGCAGTAAATAGATGGCTGGACTCCTCTTCAATAACCCCGAAACATTGTCTCATTATTGGTGCCTACCTGACCGGAATGAAGATAGCAAATGTTCTTTGCAATACCTGTCATGTTACTGTCCTTGATATTTGTCGGGATATGCAGGGATTTTTGGATCCACGGGTGTCATTTACCTCATCGTATGAAGAGACTGTACTCCATGAGTATGATTGTATCATCGACACATCCGGGCTTGGAGGCATCCACTCAGAAGACCTGGCCCGATATGGTACGCCCGAGACGTTTATCGTGGAAGATCCGTGTTCGGATGGGAGTGATACCAGTATTCTGTGTTATAACCAGAGTCAATCTCTCTTCACAGCCATGGGGACGAGGCATAAAGGAATCCTCCGGACATTGGGACTTGGATCGAAGACATCCGGCACGATGACCCTTACCCTGGAGGTTATCCGTTCCAGTATGAATGCGGCATTACAGGAAGAAGGGGTTTTATATTGCTCATCTCATCTTGATTTTTTTGAACGAATGATCTTTAAAGAGAACGATCTGGATAAATTTTTCACACAATTGCTACGATCAGCCCTGATAATATCATCTCTGAAAGATGTTGATCCCGATGCAATACTTAAGAGATATCTCAGCCGGATTTTGTGCCAGATAGATGGGGCATAGGATTTCCAATGAAGGCTGTTGAACTTTTCTCCCGGTTCGAGCAGGATATACCACCATCTTATGCAGTACCGGGTGATCAAAACGGGTATATTGGAACTTTGGATCCTCATATCTTCGATGTTCAGAAAATACTTGTTCTGATGGATTATATTCTGTCAGAATCACCAAACATTGACTATTCTCTCTATGATTTGCTTGTACTTCACCATCCTCCGCCTATATCTCCGGTAATTCCTACATATGTTATTCATTCCAATTGGGATATTGTCACGGGTGGTGCATGTGATGCTCTAGCAGATGCCCTGAACATTACCTCTTTCGATGTTCTGGATGAATCAACTGGAATCGGAAGAATTGGGGGAATTGATCGGGAGACAGAAGATATTATCACTCAGGGTCGGTTTATTCATGAAATCATGGCAACGCTCAGAGTCCATGATATTCGGACCGTGAACTGTAACCGATTTCAACCGGTTGGTACAATCTGCGTTATATCAGGTTTTGGACTTACTCCTCCTCTCATATCAAAAGCGATCAGCAAAGGAGTGGATATCATTGTATCCGGCGATTTAACCCATCCTGGGGCGGTTCTTGCAAAGAATGCAAACATTACCCTCATTGATGCGACTCATCACGCTACTGAATTGCCCGGATTGTACCGGCTTGGTGAAATGATCTCATCATATGGCCTGGACGTACAGGTTAGAAATTTTGGCATCCCCTGGACGAGGAGTGTGAACAGGGGTGTCTGGAGAGAGTATGACAATCATTGAGATGGAAAACCAGAAAATTCCGAGGGGTCATGTCACTCTGGTTGGCCTTGGAAGACTTGGATTTCGCATAGCATTGGATCTTATTCAGGTACATCGGGGTGGTCCGAAATTGATCACAGTGATAGATGGACAGAAGATATCAGCAGAGGACATCATATTTCGGATGAACGGGGGCACAATCGGAGAATATAAAGTCGATCTCCTGCACCAGTTGTCACATCCACAAAATACACGTCAAATTGAAACCATCCATGAAAACATTGCGTCCCATAATCTTGACCTGATTACTGGTGATGTGGTTAGCATTCAGATTGCTGGAGGCGATACTCTTCCGGTTACTGCGATGATCGTTGCTCATGCCCATTCCTATGGTGCCAAAACTATCAGTACCATGGGTGTATCTGGTATCGGTAATGAGCAGATCAGAGCCCTGGATATCGATTCAGCTGACCCTCATAATCCGATTGTGAAATATCTTCGTGACCAGCAGATTAAGGGCCACATATTAGTTGGGACCGGAAAACTCATCCGTGACTGGGAACCGGTGACCCCCCATATCCTGGATCGGGTTTCTGAGGTAATGACGGCAGAAATTTTAACACTCCTTCATGAAACATGGTTATCAGGGTAGCCCTTGCAGAATGTTTTACGCATGGGTTAATCTCACGTGAGATTCATGCATTTTCCATGGGATATCCCCTTACGTATCATTGGAGCACTGACCCGGAAGACTTTCCAATATCGGTGATAGCTGGTCTTTTCATCCCGACATTGTCAGGCATTCGGACTATTCTTCACTTTGAGCCCCCTCCTCCTGCTGAAGTAATAAATGACATTAAGATATACAACCAGGACCAGGATCTGCTAATGGCTTTTTTGATGGCCCAGGCAGTAAAAAATCTGACCAGTGCAGATATTGGCATCGGAACCTGTGCCGGTGTCGGGAAAGGGGGGATAGCCCTGGTCTATGAGAAGGGAAGTGAGGTAATTACATCAGAACACTATGCTGATCTCCGATTCTCATCTGCATGTGAGATCATGTCCAGACAGAAATCCGGGGTAGTGATGTGTCTTCGCCATTTTGAATCCATATTGAATACAAAATTTAAGAATTGTCAGAAAATTATTCCCAGTAATTAACGAATAGGTATATTCATAAATTTAATGTATATCATATTAATAAATGCAAAAATACTAAAATTTTTAACACATATTCATATGTATAAAATTTTTTTAGGTTGTATTATGCATGATTTAATTAGAAAAGCCATAAATGACCCTGATGCTGCATGGGAACTCTCTAAAATCGAAAAGGATCCACGTGACGTCATCGACGCGGTCACGTCGCTAAACCGTGAAGAAGCAATTAAACTCGGAAATACCTTTAAACGGTTCCCTCTGGGGTGTGATCTTACAGAAATACTTGTAGGCACCTGTGCATCTGATCTTGAAAAGACTGATATTTTAGGCAATTGTATGCTTGCCGATAGTATTGGAGCATCTATTCATGTATGCGCATATGCCTTTGCAGATATTGCTGAAGCACATGGTATGAAAGGAATCGATCTTTTAAAAGAAGTACGGGAGATAACTGAGGTTCCCCTGGACCTTGATCATTTCGGGAGATATGGTCCTATGAGGCTGCCTCCTCAAATTATCGGTTGTAATGGTCAATGCTATAATGAAGGACCTCCTTTTTCCGGTTGTCCACGAGATCGGATTCACTCACGGCTTTTGGATGTTGAGCAGGATGCGCTATCAGATCGGGATGAATGGGTGAAAATTTCGTCATCGGTTGCCGTGAATCTTACCTGCGTTCAGGGTGCTGATGGTCATGCAGCTCCCCTGGATGAGGCGCAGGAAGTTGCAGACCTTGCGAGAAAATATGGGAAAGGGATCGAGGCAATCATGTTCGTTGGTGATGGATATGATGATTTAATAAAGGGATTTACCGCAGCTCTTGATATGGGTGTGGATGTTTTTGTCCTGGAAGGAGGGCCTTTTAACTGCTCAACAGACCGCCTCACAGCATTTGCCAGGGCTGTAGCCCTCGCCCGCATTCTGGTTCCGGGGAAGATTGTCGCTACCAATGGTGCATATGAAGATGAATGCAGAATTGGACTTCGGGCTGGATTAAATGCAATAATTACAGGTTTTCCAAAGAATCACCACGGGTATATGTGTGGCTATTCTCCCGGTAAGATTAAGAGAGGTTATTTTGGATTACCGCGGATTTTACAGATTATGAAAGAAGAGGTCCGGGATCGATGGACACATACTCCAATTCAAAAGGGTGAATTAGAAGCACTTGCACGGGCGGTGAAGGTCGTAGGAATTGATACTGTCTATCCACAGAAGATCGGATATACATATGTAGGAGATGCACATTGGGCATGTCTTCCCCATACTCCGGTATTCTCCCGGACTCATGTTCTCAAGACTGTACAGGATATTGTTTCACTGGCACTTGACGGTCAGATTGGTGATACGGTGGCTTTATTAGGGGGTAGGTTTGTCTCTTGGGCGATTGCAAAGAAACTTGATGGTGTTGTGGACAGTAT
>NZ_JAIWNS010000145.1 GCF_020216685.1 Methanospirillum hungatei
GGAGGCTCGGTATAATTATCTCCCAGCTGCGGGGTTTCCATCGGGGGTTCTGTCTGCACCGGTACAGGTGTCATGACCGGAGCAGATATCTCCCCGGTTGGTTCTCCGGTGAAGAGATCAAGCTGCTGTGCTGTACCTGGTTCAAAGAGGACAGATTGTGATGCAGGGATACCATTTATCTGAAATGTGATGATCTGGTCTCCTGCCTGAACTTCTTCTTCGGTCAGGTTCACCTTCAGCCTGGGATCAAAGAGGCCCGGACCGCCGTAAAAGCCATCTATGTCTGTAATGATGGAACCTTTCGGGATATCCCGGATGAAGGCGGTGATAGTCGTTCCAACCGGTGCTGGTGCTCCGTCTATCAGGACATTTCCGTAATATTCTGCGGGAAGTGGAGGGACTGCCTGAACCGGCAGAACGCATTGAGTGATAATGAACAGGATAAGCAGGAGAAGCCCTGGCTTGTTCGATCTCATACGGGTATTAGATTTGTATTCTGATTACATGAATGAATTCCACCTGCCCGGATCGAAAACCCGTACTGCTCCAGGAATACTTATTTATATATTCTGGTAAATCTCGTAGCAATGAATCTGTCTGCAGAGAGAATTACCGTCCTTGCTGTTGATGATGAAGAGGAAATTCTTGAAGTAATCAGTCAGTATCTCTCTGAGGATGAGCATTTCACGGTTATTGGTGTACAATCCGTCGGAGAAGCTCTTGAGACGATGACTCACCATGATATCTCTGCCGTAGTCTCTGATTATCAGATGCCAGGAACAAATGGCATAGATTTTCTCTCACTTCTCCGGGAACAGGGCAATACCGTCCCTTTTATTCTCTTCACCGGACGGGGATGTGAAGAGGTTGTTATCCAGGCGTTAAACCTTGGGGCAGATTTTTACATGGTCAAAGGTGAGGATCCTGCTCTTCAGTTTCAGATGCTGAAGATGCAGATTCTCTCTCTTATTGAGAAGAAGAAAGCAGATGAAGCGCTTGTGACTAGTCTCAAAGAGAACCGGCGGATGCTCTCCCAGCTCCGGGCAACCCTTGAAGCGACAGAAGAAGGTATCCTGGTCACCGACCGGGAAGGATATGTCACCAATTTCAATGAACGGTTCTTACTCTTATGGGACATCTCTTCTGAAGACCTGAAAAACACCCATATTGAGGAGTTTCTAAACCGGTTCTCCCATGTGATATCAGACGAATCTCTCATTACAGAGATTGCCAAAACCAAAGATGAGCCAAGATCCCAGAGACGGCACACCCTGCACTGTCCAGACGGGAGGGTTCTGGAGATATTCATCCGTCCACAGCAGTGTGATGGACGAATAATCGGAACCGTGTATAGTTTCAGGGACATTACTCCCCGGGTCAGGGCTGAAATGCAGCTTCAGGAGAGTCGGGAACGTTTCAGGATCCTCTTTGATCAGTCTCCGGTCGGTCATATGGTCATCAGCCCTGATGGGAGGATTACTGAGGTAAACCGGGCCTGGCTCTCCCTGATGAAGCGTTCACGGGAGTCGGTTATCGGTCTTCCATTTACAAATATTCTTACCGAAGAATCAAAACAACTGTTTTTTGCCTGTCTGAAAGAGGCGCTCAATTCCAACCAGGGACACAGTCTTGAACTGGTACTCATTGACGGAGAGGATGCCCCGGTAACCGTCCTGGTAGATGGAAGTGTCATCAAAAACACTGATGGGAATATTCTTTATATCCAATGCATTCTTCGGGATATTACCTACCAGAGAAAGACCGAAAAGCGTCTTCGCTGGACCGAATCTCTCCTGACCGAGATCGTCAGCATGCTTCCCTTTGGCATATGCGTCACCAGAACCACCGATATGGAGATCGTATATCACAACAAACATTTCCTCGATATCTGGGGCCCTGATATCATTGCTGATATGCCCAGGACCGGAAGTCCCCCAACCCTTCAGGACTTCTTCTCCGCAGCGAACGGATTTCTGGAACATCCGCTCCATCCTTGGAATCCGGATGTCTGTAAAAACCCTGATATCTCATGCAGGGATATTGAAGTCTCGGGGAAACGGGTAATCAGGGGATTTTCCCGAAGACTTTCAGAAGAGGACGGCGAAGACAGGATACTCTGGGCATTTGAGGATATCACCCGGTTTCGAAATCAGGAAGAGGAGATACGCCGGTATGCACGGAAAATTGAGATACTCAGCAGGGTCATCTCTCTTTCGGGCAGGGCCGGTTCAGCCTCTCTCCTGTGTGATCTCTCATTATCAGCCCTCATTTCTGTTCTGCACTTTGAAGGAGGTGCATTTTACCTTCTCTCCGGTGATAAAAAAACACCGGTGATGGCAGCACATTCCGGACTCTCCCAGGAGTTTATTCGTGAAATCACAGAGATACATCCGGACGACTATGCCTTTCTCTATACCGAGAAAAAACCCCTCTTTACCAATAATCTCTCGTACATCATGCCCGAATTTGCAAAACGGTGGGGCATTGCCGGATCAGCATTTATCCCTGTCCTCTCTGGTGAGAGATTAATCGGTTCTATTCACCTGACCAGCAGGAGACCGGCCCTTGTGTCGATAGAAGAGCAGGAGGTTCTGCTTGGTATCGGACGGGAGATTGGAAACGGACTGCAACGTCTCAATGATCAGAAACAACTGGTTGAAGAGCGGAAAAACCTAGAAAATCTGGTTCAATCGATTGGAGACCTGGTTATTGTTATTGATGAAACCACCTCAATCATCCTCGCGATAAACGAGGAGGTCGTCAGAAAAACGGGTCTTTATAAAGAAGAACTGATTGGCCGACCAATCCGAGAGAGTCAGACCCCGTATCTTACCCTGCTGCCTCTTGAAAAAGCAGCATATGATTACCAGCCGATAAAATATGCCGTTCCCCAGGCGGATGGTTCACGGATCGTTATGGAAACCAGAATTACATCAGGATCATGGAATGGAAAAAAAGCATATTTCTGCCTCTGCCGTGATATTTCATCGACTATTCTTGCCCAGGAAGAGATCCGTCTCTCAGAAGAGAGGCTGAATGCAATCTTTCTTACCTGCCCGATCGGCATCATCCTCTTTGACCCTGATGATACCATGATCCAGATAAACCCGGCAGCGGTGTCCATGTTTGGTATCATGGATCCCCTCGACCTTATCAGATACTCCTACAAGGATGATCCCAATATCCCTGATTCAATAAAGAAGAGGATTGAGAACCGCGAGGCATTCACGGCTGAAATGACTTATGATATGTCACGGATCAGGTCTGTTCACAATCTCCGGACAACCGGGTCTGACATCCTGCAAATCAGAATCATGGTAACACCGGTTACCTTTTCAGTCTCCGGGATGCGTGACGGGTTTTATATTCTGATTGAGGATATTACCGCCAGACATCAGATCGAATCAGAACTTCGCCTGATGACACAAAAGCTTGCCCGGATTATGGATGCAAGTAATGACGGGTTTTTCTTTTATCAGGTTCACACCGAAACCATCACTATTTCGCCTCGTCTAAGCCAGCTGCTTGGTCTCTCTCTGGACCGGGAAGAGTATCCCCTTTCTGATCTCCTCAGGTTTGTTCATGATGATGACCGGGATATGGTCCAGTCCCTCTTTGCGTCCCTTTCACAAGGGGGGCATGAGACAGTATCGCATGAGATCAGGATAAAAAATCCAAAGGAAGGGTATATCTGGGTCTATCTGAGAGGGAAGATAACCGGTTATGATGAATCAGGAATTCCAACCAGCATGGCCGGAGCGGTTACTGATATCACCAGAAGAAAAGAGAGCGAGCAGAAACTTCTCGAGAGTGAGAACTTTAACCGGGGACTGGTTTCCAGTCTTCCCGATTATATCATGATTTATGATCAGTATGGGACCATTTTGTATGTAAATGAGAGTTCTTCACGGGCCATGCGGACGGTGAATGGTGATATTATCGGAAAGAATATCCTTGATTTCATCTCTCCTGAGATGCGTTCATTCGTGAAGGTTCAGTCTGAAAAGAGGCTCCGGGAAGAGACGCTGGAGCCCTATGAAGTCAGGATCATGAGGTATGATAATTCATTCATTGATGCAGAAGTCCAGGCAACCAGTATTCTGTATGAGGGAAACCCGGTAGTTCTTGCGGTCCTGACCGACATCACCGAACGGAAACGGAATGAAGAGGACCTTGCCAGGTATGCCGAGACATTGAAAGGGACCGTTGACGCACTGGCGTCAGCAAACAAAAAACTTAACCTGCTCTCGAATGTGACAAGACATGACATATTAAACCAGGTTCATATCATTATGAGTTACCTGGCTCTCCTTCAGGAGTATTCAATTGATCCTGAGATTGAACACCTCCTTGAAAAAATCGCTCATGCAGTCGGGTTTATTCAGAGGCATATCGAATTTACACGAAATTATCAGAACATCGGTGTCCACTCCCCGGTCTGGCAAAAACCTGATGATATCATCAGAAAACTTGACTTTGAAGGGAAACGGGTGAACATAGAACTTGATCCCATTGAGATGTATGCAGATCCGCTTCTGCCAAAAGTCTTTGAAAATCTGCTTGACAATACACTCCGTCATGGCCTGAATGTAAGCACCATCTTCGTTCGGTATGAGGTCCAACCGGATAACCGGCTTTTGCTGGTGTGGGAGGATGACGGTGCCGGCATTGCAGAGGATGCAAAAACAAGGATTTTTGAGAGAGGGTATGGAAAGAACACCGGTCTTGGTCTCTTCTTAATCAAGGAGATCCTCTCCCTCTCCGGTATTACCATTTACGAATCAGGAGAGAGTGGAAAGGGTGCCAGATTCTGTCTTCTTATTCCTGAAGATAAATACCGGTTTTCAGGTAGTATGATCTCATGAAATAGCCGGTTTTAAATCCTTGATTTACCTTTTCATTATAATTTTAAAATTGTAATAATTTCGTAACATCTTAATAATAATCGTACTAATAGTATGCTGGGTATACTATGCATATTCCAGACGCATTTATTCCACTTCCTCAGGCAGCAGTCTACTGGATTATTGCCCTTGTATTTCTTGCCCTTGCTATCCGGTGGGCACGGTCTGAATTAAACGAGGATAAAATCCCCCTGATTGCAGTCCTTGCAGCCGGTATCTTTGCCCTGCAGAGTTTTAATCTGCCGGTTTCGATGGGAACCAGCGGTCATCTCGTGGGTGGTGCCCTGGCAGCCATTGTTCTCGGATCACCGTTTGCCGCAGTCTTTATCCTGACGCTCGTTCTTATCATCCAGGGTTTTATTTTCGGGGATGGCGGTATCACCGTCATGGGTGCGAACATCCTGAATATGGGTGTTATCGGTGGATTTGTAGGGTATTACACATTCCAGGGTCTGGTAAAAGTTGTGAAAAATCCGTATCTCTCAAGTGCGGTTGCAGCATGGCTGGCCTGTCTTATCCCGGCACTTGCCTGTGCGGTTGAGATGTCCATTGCAGGGACCTTCCCGCTGGTCCCCGGACTTGTTGCTATGGGAATCTATCATGCAATTATCGGAGTCATTGAAGGGATAGTGACCGCGGTCATCATCTATGTTCTTGCCATGGCTCGTCCTGATCTTGTAGATACCTCTGTGGGAGTTGCATCAGTATGATTGATAATAAGACGTTCATTATTGCAGGTCTTCTGATCTCTCTTCTTATCGGAACCGTTGCAGTATTCCTTGCCTCCGGCGATCCGGACGGTCTTGAAAGTACTGCGCTTGTTGTATCAGGACAGAAGGAACTGGCCGGACCTTCTCCGGAAGAAGGTGATCCCGAAGTGATTGGAACCGGCTCATTTGCATATGAATCACCGATGCCTGACTACTCTCTTGGTGAAGAGATGGGTTCAACCGGGGGTATTATTGCGATAGTTGTCGGGACCATCATCACCATGCTGATTGTGATGGGTGCATCATATGCGATACGGTTGAGTAAAAACTCTCAATAATTACAATTTTAATAATTTTCTTTTTTATTTCTTCCCTTTTCATACGAAAATAAGATCAGTATAATTTTATCACTTGAGCTGTAATCCATAGTACTGAAAACCTGAAGATCCATTCCAGGTTCTCTGCTATTTCAGAGCAGGAGACAACCCCATCATGCATATTATCGAGACCCAGGATCTCTGTCATACCTATAAAGGCAATATCGACGCCTTGAAAAATATCTCGTTTATTGCACCAAGGAATACCCGTATCGCCATCATCGGGCCAAACGGAGCCGGGAAAAGCACTCTCTTTAAACATTTCAATGGTGTATTACGGCCTACCAGTGGAAAAGTCCTGATCCGGGGAGAGCCGATAACCAAAGAGAATATACGGGAGGTCAGACGGACTGTGGGACTTGTGTTTCAAAACCCTGATGACCAGATCTTTTCTCCTACCGTTGAGCAGGATGTGGCTTTTGGTCCCATAAACATGGGTCTAGACGAGGAGGCGGTAAAGCACCGGGTTTCTGAAGCATTACGCACCGTCGGTCTTTCAGAGTACCGGACACGGGTTCCTCATCATCTGTCCGGCGGTGAGAAAAAAAGGGTCGCGATAGCGGGTATTATTGCGATGGAGCCTCAGGTCCTTGTTTTGGATGAACCGACTGCAGGACTGGATCCGCAGGGAGTCAGGGAGATAATCAGGGTTATCCGTGATTTTTCCGTCAGGTACGGGATGACGGTGATCTTCTCAACCCACAATATCTCCCTGGTTGCAGAACTGGCGGAATATATCTATGTGATGAATAATGGATCCTTTGTTGCCAAAGGAACCGTTGCCGAGATTTTTTCACAACCTGATCTCCTGTCCAGTGTCCGTCTTGATCTTCCCATTCTGCCCAAACTCATATCTTCACTCCGGTCACAGGGCATTGCTATTGATATGGGATATACGTATCAGGAGGCTGAGACCGCATTTTTAAAGGCCTTTGGTAAGATTGCATGATAGAAGACTTATTTGACCTCGAGCAGGTGACATCACAGAAGAGTGTCATTCATTCTCTCGATGCCAGGGTGAAGATCATCGTCTGCTGTGCTGCTATTGTGGCTCTCGTTGCCGTTCCCTATTCCCCGGTTGTCTATATCGTATCAACAGTCTTCTTTCTTCTGTTTCTCCTTCTCTGGGCATTATCAAAAATCTCTCCGGTCATCTATTTCCGAAGGCTCCTTCTTGCTCTCCCGTTTGGATTTATGCTCTGTGGATTTCAGATTTTTTTTAAAAACCGCTATTATACAGACTACCATTCACTCCTTGAACTGCCCCTGGGGATTCACATATATTATGAATCGGTTGAGTTTGCCTCGATATTACTGGTGAAATTTCTGGTCTGCTACTCATTTATCGTTCTCCTGTCCTCAACCTCATCACTGCAGGATCTTCTTGAAGCAGCAGGCCGGCTCAAAGTCCCTCCTGAACTCATTCTGGCTTTGGGTATGATGATCAGGTATCTCTTTGTGTTTGGTATCATCTACCGGAAAGTCACCGATGCATTAAAGACCCGGTTATTTGATCCATTTGATCACCGGCTCCCCTACCGGTATCGAATTGTGAACATGGGATATATGATGGGATCACTGTTCATCAGGTCACTAGAGCAGGGAGAGCGGACCTATGCCAGTATGCTCTGCCGGGGATATGGGCGTGACAGTTACATCTTCATCAAAGAAAAGCCCCTGCTCCGGTCAGATCTGATGTTTCTTGGTCTGTGTCTTATCCTTATCATCATGGTTTCCCTGCTTTGCTGGTATGATCCCTTCTCCCTCATATGCCGGTTTGAGGTCCTGCCCTCTTATCAGGGGTAAGGTTCTGGCAGCAGGGAGTATTTCTCCGACAGGAGATGTAAAAATACCAAGGCATAATAGCGAAGGAAGGTTACCACCGGAGTCATTACCATGAGAGTTATCACAGCCATTACGAGAAATGGCACAATATATGCGGTGCTCAGCAGGTCATGAGACGATGACAGTCCGGGTATCATATGGAGAGATGAACCCCCGAGTCCTTCCATCACCGCAACCAGAAGAATGCCCAGGATGACTCCCGTTCCAATATTTATCCCTATCTTGATCATCAGGTATATACCCATCTCATCCCACTTCCCCGTTATCTCCTGCAGGAATATCTTCCATCCCCTGATGATGCCACAGGTATGAACGATCATAACCGGTACAACAAAGTCGGTTGTGATAATGGTCAGAATCCAGACCGGAATTATCAGGATGAGAAGTCCTGCCAGTGCATACAGCAGGGCGATAAAGAATGCCGCAGGATTATCAGGCTGCGATACAAGGACCGGAATGGCGATACCGGTGATGGCAATCACCGCACAGATGCCGATGATCAGAATGGTCCCCAGGTAAAATCCGAGCAGCCTGATACCCATTCCTGCCCGTGCCCTGAATGAAGGGAGTAACTCCTTCGTTTTTGCTGAGAGATAGTCGACAAAGATAAACTGAAAGATCGAGCTGAAGAGAGCATATATGAGTAATATCAGCAGAAATCCGCTCATCACAGTCCCAATCAGGGATGCCTCGTTCATGACGTTACTTCCCCCTGATTGCCCGGAGAGCCAGAAAAAGTCGCCATACGAGAGATCCTGGGGGAAGGGACTCGTAATCCATGCCCCGATAAAGAAAGAGATGATAAAAAGCCGAAGTATCTGTCCTGGTTTACATGGCCAGAATCTTCTGATGGTATATCTGACTGATGGAGAGATGGCAAGAATTGCAAGATATTCACTCATGGGAGATCTCAGTGTGTGCCATGTTCATGCGGTACATCCATACTGACATTGTCTGATCCCGGTATCCCGAACCGGACATAGAGAACACAAGGGTGTTTTTTTGCAGAGTTTATTACCCAGGTACACGATCTGGGCATGATAATCATTGTATAACGGAACATCAGGGGATAACCGGTTCATAAAAAATTCCTGCATCTGGTCATATGATGCATCATCTTCAAACCATCCCTGTCTGGATCCAATCCGGCGGGTATATGCATCAACCACAAAGATAGGTTTCTCAAGGGCATATAACAGGATTGAATCAACAGTCTCAGGTCCGAATCCGGAGAGGTTCAGGAGTTCCTCTCTGATCCTATCAGTAGGAAGGGATGCCATTCTGGATACATCACCATCACAGGTCTCAAGAAACCATATAAGAAAGGTCATGATCTTCCTGGCTTTCTGGTTGTAATATCGGGAGGAACGGATCAGGGGTGCTATCGTATCCTGGCCTGCCTGATACAGGAGGCGTGCATCCATAAGACCTGCTTTCTGGAGGGCACACACCGCCTGGCGGGCCCCCTTCCAGGACACATTCTGGGCTAATATTGCGCCAATTATTGTTTCGAATGCAGTATCTGCCGGCCACCAGTGCTGCAGTCCGTGAGTATCACGAAGAGCAGTATAAAAATGAATGAGGTCTGCAGTGTCAAAGTCTCTCATACCATATAATTCCCTTAGAGAATGGAATCAGGATTCATATATTCTCCATGGATGAATCCGCAGGTATCATACGGGTGTGGGACGACATACACTATATGCACTTTCAGCGTCGCTTCCTTCTTCTCTTAGGGATACTGGTGCTGTATGGAATCCCCCTGCTTGTCATAGCCGGACAGGAAACATCCTGGTCATTCTATACTCTCCTCCGTATTGCGGGAATATGGGGTTTTATCTCATTATCGCTTGGTGCTTTGCTCAACCTGAAGAAGGGTGTGGTCAAGTCTCAGTTCGGGAGACCCTTTATCAGAATTCACCATTATTTTGCCATCAGTGGTCTGATTCTGGTAACCATTCATCCGGTATTGTACGCATATCTTGCTCTTGATCCCGGAGTGTTTATTCCTGATTTCTCCTCTTTACATGCCTTTTTTGCCACCGGCGGGCGTACTGCTTTAATTCTTCTGTATCTGGCCTTTTGTGCAGGTCTTGTCAGAATGGCTCTGAAGAACCGGTGGAGATATATTCATATTCTTGTGTACCCTGCCCTGATTATTGCGGCAGTGCATGCAAATCTTATCGGTCAGACGATGACTCATCCTCTCATATATCTGATCATAAACGGTCTGGTTTTGTCTGTGTGTTGTACGTTCGTGTACATCAGGGTTCATAAAAGGGACCGCCATTCCAAGAGATACCGTACCGATAGATGATAAATGAGATGAAAGACCACATACTACCATCAATGCCCCTTCTGAAGATCCCTTATGGTATCAGTAATTACCGCATGATCCGGGAAGAAGGATATGTATACGTTGATAAAACCCGGTTTATCAGAGTGCTTGAAGGGTATCCTGAACCATATATCTTTTTCCTTCGTCCAAAAAGATTTGGTAAAAGCCTCTTTGTATCACTCCTCAGTTTGTATTATGATATCGCTGCAAAAGATGATTTTAATCTTCTTTTTTCAGGGACTGATATCGGGAAAAACCCGACTCCGATGAGAAATAAATATTTTATTCTGAACTTTGACTTTTCCGGGATTTCAACAGATTCAGAAGAGATATTGAGGGAATCTTTTGCAAAAAGTGTATTCAAATCAGTAAACGCCTTTATTGAGAAATATTGTCCTCAATGCTCTCCCATCGAGATGGATTTTGCTCCTGAATTACTTCTCATTTTTTTAAAAATTATTGAGCGCGAGATAAACGGGCCAGTATTTGTAATTATTGATGAATATGATCATTTTGCCAATGAGCTTCTGAGTTTTGATCTGACACTGTTTCAAAATTCTGTGAGTAAAAATGGTTTTATCAGAAAGTGGTATGAGGTTTTAAAACAGGGGACAAAGACGTCTGTTCGCCGGATGTTTGCAACCGGTGTATCTCCTATTACACTTGACAGTCTGACATCAGGATTTAATATCGGGAAAAATCTGAGTCGAAGTTTGAAATTAAATGAGATGATGGGATTTACAGCCGAAGAGGTTACCTGGCTGGTTGCAGAAACCCTTCCCCAAGGATCTCTTCCTCCGGCGATGATGGGTACAATACAGCAGTATTATAATGGATACCTGTTCAGTGAAAAGGGAGAGAAACGGGTTTTTAACAGTGATATGATCCTGTATTATCTGAGTAGTACTTATGAACAGGGTGAGCCCCCCGAATCTCTGCTTGACATGAATATTGCGAGTGATTATGGCAAACTTTCCCGAATCATGCGGTTAAAATCCCCGGAGAGTAATATTCCTGTTCTGAAAGAGATTGTATATGATGGAGAGGTTTCTGCACAGATAACCCCTCAGTTCTCAATGGAGAAGGACTTTACCAGGGATGACTTTGTTTCTCTTTTATATTATCTTGGCCTTCTCACCATCAAACAGGCGATACCCGGTGAAGTGGTTTTACATATTCCTAACTATGTGATTCGGGGTCTCTATTATGACTTTTTCACGAAAGTTATCAGTGAAGAAGGATCATTTGCTATTCAGCCGGAAAGAATACGTGAGGCGATGAGGGAGATCGGCTATGAGGGACGATGTTCGAAACTTGTTGGTTTAATTGAAGAGATTCTTCATGCATTTTCGAACCGCGACTATATCGGGTTTGATGAAAAGTATATAAAGGTTTTACTTTTTACATATGCCCATATGAGTAATCTGTACCTGGTAAAGTCCGAGTACGAAGTCCCGGACGGGTATATTGATATCGTTCTCATTCCACGGGAACCATGGAAACCTGATTATTATGCGATGTTCGAACTGAAATATCTGAAATCAGGTGCATCGGAGGATATGATCCGGGAATTATCACATGAAGGGATTGATCAGTTGAAGCGGTATTCAGCAACTTCAGAATTCTCTGAAATTACAAACCTTAGAAAATGGGTTCTGGTGTTTGTTGGTGACCGGTGCGCTGGTATTTGGGACATGTCATAAGTGGTTTGTTGTCTGCCAGTCACTTTTACTCCAAAATATTCAAAAAAAGAGATATTGGGCTATTGCAGTCATCTCCGAAGAAGCAGGGCCAGCGGTAATGGCTGAGATGAACGGACTCTTTATCCGGGCAAAGGGGGATAATGCACGTATGGTAACTGCTGGGACCGTTATACCAAAGACCTGGCAAGAATATTCTTTATCAGGTCCCTGAATCTGGTGCACCACCCCATATAAGGCTCTGGTGCAGTATATTTCCTATCCTTGGAAGGTTTCTCTGGAGACAACATCCGGTATTATTTAATGCACTGGATAGCATACAAGTGACATTAGACAGTGACTCTCATGCCTCCGAACGTGCTGATCGTAGATGATGAACCCGCCTTAAATGAGTTGTTTGTTATAGGCCTCAGTAAATATGGGTTTAAAACTGAAGGGGTTCTTGGCGGGCAGGAGTGTCTGGATCTTCTCAGTACTCAGTACCGTCCTGATCTCATCCTCCTTGATATGATGATGGAACCTATGGACGGGTGGGAGACACTTAACCGGCTGAAACGAATAGAAGACGTCAAACATATCCCGGTCATCATGCAGACCGGCAAAAACCTGACCTACCGGGAAGCTGAGCAGTTCTCCTATTGTATTGAAGATTATATCATGAAACCTATAACTCCAAAGCGATGTATCGACCATATCACCGGTGCTTTGAACAAAGTCAGATCAATTGAAGAAATAATCAGCCATGGATTGCGCGCTGGGTATCCGGAGGAGAAGATCCGCAGGCTTGCACGGCTTTATCGGACGATAGAAGTCGCACAAAAACTCCTGACAATCCTACAAGAGCGATACGGGAATCATAACCCTTCCGAAGATAATGAAACATACGGACCTGACGAGTATTCCTCTTTTCTCCTCCGTCTTCAGCAGGAATATGATGACCTGCAAAAAGAGATTAATTTCACTCTTGGCGGTCTGAAACCGCTCCCCAAAAATTAATTATTCTTACTCTTCTTCATTGCAACCATCTATCACACAGGATTTGATGATTGAACCAACTGCCCTGAAGGCATCCTGAAGATCCTGGTAATTTGGAATGTGAGCCTCTCCCAGCATATCGATGGCTGCTTTCATTGAATCTCCACCAAGGAGACACCCGACAACCATGGATCTGGTGAACCGTGAGAGACGAATCATCTCATGAGCCAGGTTTTTCGGGTCCATCAGGGCAACCGGAGCGGTAATGACCACCGCGATATCCCAGAAATTCTGGTATTTTATCAGGATATCAAAGACACGGGCAAACCGTGACGCATTGCTGTCAC
>NZ_JAIWNS010000146.1 GCF_020216685.1 Methanospirillum hungatei
CGGGTTCGGGTTACTATGAGACCCCCTGGCTGATTTTTTTATGTAATTTTGTGTATCTCAGTCTGCTCCTTCATAAGATGCTCAACATTTCGAAGGCCATAGCCATCAAGAAGAAATCCAAATCCGATGATTCCCACAATCACAGCCAGTATGCCGACCAAAATCTCGAGCAGTATGTCAGGGACAAAGATGGTGAGAGCACCAAATGCCAGGGAACCAATCCCCATCCCCATAGAAAGCCATAACCCTTGGGGAATCTCCTTTTTTTCTTTTATCACCCGTCTCAAAGATACATAGGCACTCCCCAAGAACCATATGGCGAGGATAAACAGAATGATGACCAGATATAATTCCCACAGTATTGCCATAATGATGCCTCCGATCATTATTAAAAATCCATTCACAACATCCTTTTTTGAATGCTCTTTTCGCTTACCCATATATAACCCATGGGCAAGAATCAGGGCACCGGTAAAAAATACAATCGAAGGGAGAATCACAGAAAAAAGCCGTTCATCCTGATTGAGTGCAATCATGAGAAGGATACCACTGATGGAGAGCAGGATTATCCCAAGCACCATCCGATACTCCCATGTTAAGCGTTGATCTTTAATAAAATCAGGTTCAGGGTTCTTTTTGGCATCCCTGGCGGTCATATATATTGTCTGTACCGTCTCCAGGATCATAAGGACCAGGGGGGCGTCATCGATAAGATGAAGGAAAGGATTTTTTTCCGGATCATACCGGTCAAGGTGAACCCGGTATTCGGTTTTTGTCTCATGAAGATGATACTGACCATTCCGGTAACTTGCAATGGTATCATGAGAGGGGACATTAATCGGAGAGAATTTCCATTCAGGCCCCAAAGGCACTGTCAGCAGATCTTTGGGGATTACCACTTCCCAAATGCCCTGATGGAGGGCTGACAAGTATTCATATATGTCTGACATATGACACACCCATGCTTTTTTCGGCCAAACCTTATGTTTGAGTATATCTGTGTGTGATAAGAGTAAAAATCACCGGTCTGGCCATTGATGTTTCGTGGTGAGCATATGGGCTGTTTCGATTCATTTATTTCCTTTTAAATAGATTATTCAGGCAGTGGTAATAAAGAGAGAAAATTCTACCTGGACCGGAGAGCTCCATCCTGGTTCACCGGACAAGATAGTATCACAAGAGATTGAACGCCTTGAAGATCTGCGTCAAACAATAACCCATGAAACCATCTGTAGAGCATCGTTTGCAGTACTCATTGGGATCATCCTGGCAAATATCCTGCTCATATGGCATTATCGGTCCACATACCTCTTTCTTTGGGTAGCGGCGAGTCTATATTTTTATCTGTTTTATCCGATGCTGCCACTTGCTCTTTTTCCCTTTAGAATGGTACATCAGAAATTATCAGGACAGCCCCCAATGAAGAAAAAGGATACTTCATTGTTACAATGGGCAAAAGAACTGAAAATATTTTCAAATAAACGGGTGGGATATCAGCTCTTCCTACGGTTTTTTCTGCTCAGCATGATTCCGATCACGTATGGCGTTTTTTGCATATACGGACTGTCGGTCATCTTTACCATCATTATCGCGTATACGAGTAATTTTTCAACAGATACCCTCATTCTGCTTTTAATTCAGTGTCTTGGGATAATCATATTCTATGCAGAGATATTCATTTTCAGAGGAAGAATGCTGTACCGGACTCACCTCCGTCTGAAAAACCGGATGATAAGCCATCGAAGAATTATCGTCTTTACCATCCTTGGATCAATTCTTATTGCCATTACAACAATCCTCGTCATCCTTATGATCGTGGCGATGGTCATGCCTGCATTTACCCTGACAAAATACGTGAATATGATAGCCTTTTCATATGCCGGAAGAGATTATAGTGTACTCATGCTCCTTTTCTCGCAGTTTGTCATAATGCAGTATCTGCAAAGTTATCTGAGCAGAAAAATTGCCCTTACAATGATATCTGAATTCATAGACAAACTGAAAAAAATTCAGGGAGCAGACATCGAAGAGAGGAGAGGAGAGGAAGAGACCAAAGCAGAAAGTCTTCTTCTGGAGAGCAGACTGTACGCGTATAACCGAAGACAGATGCTTGGCCTGTATCCCTCATACTCAATTGGAGTAAATATCCCGGTTCTGCTTTCCATAAAAGATCTGAAATCACTTCAGGAGATCTTTTTTGACTCATCCTGATACCGCTAAAGAGAATTCAGGATTGATGTATTTTAAAATAGGTGGAAGGGACATGTATTTCGAAAACAACTCCCTTTCCAACGGTTCCAACCTCCTGAATGGTACAATGGGTGATTGAAAGAATCTCCCTGACAAGAAAGAGACCATATCCGGTATGCGATCCAAAACCCCGGTTAAAAATCTGTTCCTTTATTGAATCCTCAATCCCTTTTCCATCATCAGCATAGGAGATATACAGCATATCCTGCTCTTCCCTGGCAGTAACCCTGACTTCACTTACCGTCCCGCCATGTCTCAGTGTGTTATCTACCAGGTTTGCAAACACCCTTCCAAGCATTGCATCTGCATAGATATCGTAATTAATGTTATCCTGAGTAAATCTGATTTCCTTTGGAAGGACTCGGATAATAGTCTCTTCAATGATAGCCGGCAGGGATTGCCAGACCGGGGAGGTGATTCCCAGGTTCTGATAATCCCTGGTGAAAAGAATCTGGCGGTATATGGTATCCAGTGCTGTATCGACCGGCTGAAGGTAGGATGAAGCAGCCTGATCGCTGATCTCATCCCTGATAAGATCCATTGCCCCGGTCAGGACGGTAAGCGTATTGAGGATGTCATGACGGGTTGTCTCGGAAAGAAGGTTTAATTTTTTATTCGCCTCGCGAAGCCCTTCTTCGTTCATCTTCTGTTCGGTTACATCTTCAAGGGTTTCAAGTGCACCCCAGACATCACCATTTGAATCACGAAGTAATGCTCCGGTAAAATAAAGCCAGATTCCATGCTCACCCAGATGGGAGAAAAATCCAATTGATGACCAGGCATCTTTCACAAGAGTTGATTGTTTTGCATTGCCTTTGTACCATAATACGAGATCATCAATCCTGCCGTCAAGTATCAGATCCGCGATACAGGGACGTGGTTCAGGATAAAATGCCCTCCAATGCTCATCTGTTCCGATAACCTCATTCGAGGGAATTCCACTGTAGACAGAGAGGGCCTGATTCCAATAGACTACCTTGTGATTTTTATCTATCACAAATTGCGGGATTGGTGATTCCTGTAAGATGGCATTGAGCATTGCCCTGCTCTCCCGAAGGGAGTGCTCTACCTGTTCATACAGTCTGGCAGCATGATGGATTGTACCGATACAGGCATGACGACCTTTATACTCTCCAATCCGTAATGAGATAATTACCGATACTTTGGTTTTTTTATCTTTATGCAGAAACCGGATTTCAGATGATTCAATGATTACATCATATTCCTTTGAATTATGACATTTCCATATCAGTTCATCACGGTATTCAGGGGAGATATATTCATACATGGGGCTTCCCAGTATTTCATCACGGGAATATCCGATAATATTGGCAAATGTCGCATTACAAAAGACAATCAGATCATCCTGAACGATGAAAACTCCGTCTTCAATATGTTCCACCAAAAACCGGTATAACTCCTCGTTCTCACGGAGAGCCATTGAGGTCTTTTTGATATCAGTAATATCCCGGATATTTCCCTCTACTCCGGCAAACGCACCATTTTTGTCATAATATACATGAGTATTGGTCGAGACCCATATGGGTGTTTTATCCCTTTTTAGCAGAGGGGTTTCATAATTATATACTGAACCTTTTTTTTGTAAAATCTCCATCAGTTTTTGCCGTTCATCAGGATTCTGATAAAAGGTGTCAGCAATATTTTTTCCGATGATTTCATCAAGAGAGTCATACCCGAACAGCCGAAGAGCACTCGGGCTTGCCATGATAAGATTTCCCTGTGCGTCACTCCGGTAAAAAACGTCCTGGGTATTTTCTATAACCGAACGATACCGTTCTTCACTCTCCTTTAAATTTTCCCGGCTCTCATTCAGTTCCAGAAACTGATGTTTTAGTTCATCCTCTGATGAGGCAATCTCCTCATATGCTGCATTTAACTCCTCCAGAGCGCGTTTGGCCTCAGTAACATCGGTAGCCACCTCAAGCCTGACATCACGTCCATCAGGCCATCTGATTACCCGATCAACGATTGAATAATACCGGTTAAATACTGAGTTATAATGTTCCCAGGAGTAAGGAAGAGGTTTTTGTGAGAATATGATTGAATTTGTACAAAATTCACAGGGTGTTTTCCTGTTTTGGAACTCTTCATAACAGATCCTCCCAATAACATCATGACCAAGAAAATTCTGAAAACTTTTATTCACATACAGAATTTCATAGGTTTTTGGATCACTGACATACACAACCTGATCAAGACTGTCAAAAATTGAGAGCAGTTGCTGGCGTTCCTGTTCGAGAATTTTTTCCGCATGCTTCTGCTTAATTGCATGATCCACCTTGGATTTCAGCTCGGCAAACTGAGCTTTTGGATCTCCTCCTTTCTGGAGGTAAAAATCTGCTCCATTATTGAGTGCTTCGATAACAACCTCTTCTCTGCCCCGTCCGGTAAAGATAATAAACGGAATATTTTCATCAAAAGCCCGGACTTCTTTGAGGAATTCAACACCGTTCATCCCAGGCATCTCATAATCAGAGATGATAGCATCGTACTCTTTTTCCCTTAATCTTTCCAGGCCGAGAGACGCCGATAAAGCCGTGTCAACCTTAAGGTCGCCGCTTCGTTCTAGAAACAGTTTACAGAGATCAAGCAGGAATTCCTCATCATCAACACAGAGTACCTGATACAAAGAATCGGATCCGGACATGAAGAACTCCCTCTACTATACCTAACAAATTCTAAATTATTAAAGGCTTGCCTGCGTTTGAACAGATATCCGGTGATCATTCATACATTTATAAATAAACAGAACCCATATATGAACCGATTCAATTTTAATACGATGATTTTCAGCAAAGGATATTCAGTTCTATGATACCGCCGATTCTTGTCAGACAGATTCGACCATGCGAAGAATGCATATTTTTCAATACCCTGGAAGAATTCTGTACCCTGCATGATGAGGCTTTGTACGGGGAAAGACTGGAGCGGTGGGAACGTGAAGATCCTACATTACCATGCCCGTATCATTTTACCCCTGATGAGATCATGGAACTTATCGAACAGAACCCAGGACTGGAGGACAAGCCACTTATGAACCAGAAAATCTGGATGGCCAGATAGTCAGGATCATTTTCTCTTTCCAATAAATAGAAATGGTCGTTTAAAGAATGAAAATGGATTGTTTTTATCCTCTATCGGATAGATCCCTTCACTTGCTGATCTGACATCCTCAATAGTATAAAATGCATGGGGGTTAAAGTCACGAATCAGGACCGCCAGATGAGGAATTTTTGCTCGTTTTACCACCATGAAGATGATAGTAACCTCACCATTCGCTCCCTGTGCGGTAATATTTGTCACTCCATAGCCGTACTGCCGTAATCGGGCGATAAATTCTTTTGTCGGGAGCGGAGTTATCAGACGAATGATCGCCATGCCCAGTTTCATCCGTTCTTCGAGTTCCATACCGATGTAGGTTCCGGCTGCAAATCCCGCACCATAAGCAATATAACAGATGGGATTGGTGATGTTAGCCATAACCTGTCCGATGGCAAGCAGCCAGATCGTAACTTCAAAAAATCCAAATATCGGAGCTATAAACTTAAAACCCCGTGAAATCATGATATATCGGATGGTACCGATGGAGACATCACATATACGGGCCAGAAATATGAGTACCGGGATCAATCCAAATGTAAAGAGATCAGATGAGAGAAACCCGACATCCATAGGATCAATTGAATAATCAGGTCCCGGTCTAATTATAGTTACTGGAAATGATTCCTGAATGGTGTCATACCATCTATGAATGGACACTAACCAGTCAAAGGAAGCATCATCGGTAGAACAATAAAAACGGACCAGATATAAAGAACACCGAAAAAAAAGACCACCATCAATACGGGTGTCTGGACCTCTAGAGACAATCCGGTATACTGATACGTAACCGGAGCAATACTCTAGCAATTATGTCTGGTACAATGCTTGTTGCAGTGGACGGATCTCCTGAAGGTTATAATGCTCTCATCTGGGTTTTAGAGCACATAAAAGAGGAAGGACGAGCCTGTGCACTGTATGTTATATCACCTGCCAAGTATGCGGCCATTGATGGAGCTGCCGGATATGAGGGCATATCAACCCTCCATGAAATTCGGGAAAAACTGGTGCAGGATGAGAAGGAGCAGGTCACTAACAGGATCAAAGAGCTGGCACATGACCGGAATGTGGATATTGAAATCATCGTACGGACCGGTGATCCGAGAAGTGAGATATTACAAACCGCGGAAGAAGTCGGGGCAGATCTGATCGCTGTCGGATCAACCGGAAAAGGACTGGGTGCCAGAATTCTGCTTGGAAGTGTCAGTACATATATTATGACCCATGCAAAAGTTACCACCGTTGTGGTCAGGTAAGTTTTTTAACTTCAGAATAATCTGAAGTTACCATCGCTCTTTTATCTCCGTTCGTATAGTATAATGCATGAAGAAATTTTCTGTACTTATGTTGCTCCTGCTTATCGGAGCTATGGTTACCGCCGGGTGCACTGCATTTGAGGGTACACAGCCGGCGAGTATCACCGATGACACGCTCTCCCTTTCAAAGGCTGCTTACGAAAGTGAGAGTTATGCCTACGCTCCGGCCCCTGCCCCCCAGGCTACACGGTCAGCCGGTGGATATGACGGCATATCGTCAGACAAAACAGGTGTCTCACTCCCTGAACAGAAGATCATCAGGACTGCTGATATCAAGATAGAGGTGATTAATGTTACAGAATCGGCAGAACGGGTAAAAGAGGTGGCAAAGCGGTACGATGGCCTGATACAGTCATCATCCGTCTATGCCGGAAGTCAGAACAGGTATTCAGGAACGGTTACGATACGGGTCCCAGCTGAACGTTTTGACAAAGCTCTTGCGGAGATAATTTCCATAGGAAAAGTTCTGTCAAGTTCAGTACAGGCTGATGATGTGACAGAAGAATATGTTGATCTTGCAGCGCAACGCGATTCCCTTTCAAATCAGTTAGCCCAGTACAACCGCCTGCTTACAAAAGGACAGAATGTCTCAGAGATCCTTGTAGTTCAAAAGGAGATCGAACGTGTTCAGGTGCAGCTTGACCGGATTGTGGGAAGAATGAAGTACCTGGACAGCAGAACCTCCTTTTCGACCATAACCGTCAGCTTATCAGAACCTGCACAGGTTGAGGCCCCGGGAGGGTATTCACTACCGGCAGTTATCAGTGACGGGATTGCCGGGTTTGTAGACACGGTGGTCTGGCTCTTTATTGCCATTCTGACACTCCTGCCCCTTATCATTCTGGGTGGTGCAGGATACTGGGTCTATCAGCGATGGAAGAACCGATCAGAGTAAACATTTCATACGGGTAACATGTGAGAAGCGATGTTGGAGAAGGGACAGGAGATACTGGTACTCAGGGATGTGCTCATTCCAGGCGGACGGGTGGCGGATATAACCATCTCAAACGGGCAGGTTATGCATGCCGGTGCAGCAGGAAAGGGTGATCTGGAGATCTCCTGCCGGGGAAAATTCGTTCTTCCGGCAGGGACCGACCTGCATGTCCATATGAGAGATGGGCCGCAAAAAGAGAAAGAGACCTGGGAGAGCGGGACAAAAAGTGCAATAGCCGGCGGGATTACGGTTGTTGTGGATCAGCCAAATACCATCCCGGCTCTGACAACGTCTGACCTGTTACGTGACCGGGTGATGCTTGCCGAATCACAGGCATATACCCGATTTGCGATAAACGGCGGGGTTACCAGTGATGCAGATCTTACCGGGATGTGGAAGGCCGGTGTTTTTGCCTTTGGTGAGACATTTGCCGGTCCTTCAAGTTATGGGGAGGCCGTGTCATCAGAAGTACTTGTAAAAGCTATGAACCAGGTAGCCGGCTTTCATGGCCTTATGACTATCCACGCCGAGCAGGTAACAGAAGGAGAGGATCAGTCACTTGCCTATCATGATCATCTCCGTCCGGTCGGAGGTGAGGTTCAGGCCATTCAGGATCTGCTCACTTTGAATACCTCCCGTTGCAACCTTCATTTCTGCCACCTCTCATCTGCTGATGCCATCCGGACAATTCCAGAGGGCCTCGCATCCCGTGAGGTTACACCGCATCACCTCTTTCTCAGTTACGAATCATGTGATCCGAAAGATACACACAGGAAAGTCAATCCTCCACTCCGGTCAGAAAAAGTCCGAAGGGAATTATTCTCCTGCTGGAATCAGATTGACCTCATCGGATCTGATCACGCTCCTCACACAAAAGCGGAGAAGGGACAGGAGTTTGCTATGGCTCCATCGGGTATACCGGGAGTTGAGACGATGATTCCACTGCTCATGGGCTGGGTTCATGAAAAGAAGATCAGCATTGCGGATGTTATCGCGAAGACCTCAAGCAGGCCCTCAGAAATTCTCGGAATTACGAAGGCAGGGTTCTCACCCGGAGACCGGGCGGACTTTGCACTGTATCCTGATACCCTGACCCGGATATCAGCAGATACCCTTCACAGTAATGCTGGTTGGACACCGTATGAAGGAATGATGGCAGTGTTTCCAGAGCAAACTATCCTTGGAGGATTGGTAGTATTTGATTCAGGAGATTTTTTCAGGCCAGATTTGTCGGATGATTACTCAGGGTCCAGTCTCTGGGTTCCGGGAAGAGGTTATAGCCTCTGAATACCAATAGATAAGTAGTGCCTCTCCTCGTTTCCATAGGTCCCCAGGTGATACGATGAGGTCTCATAGGGTGATCCACGGGACAACCCGGAAACGGTACATGTTATGGCACCACCTGGCTGAGGGCGTTTAATAGGTGAAGTACGGCAAAAGCCACTTGTGATCCATATTTGTTAGTGCCAGGTGACAAATTCTTACTTTTGTCTTTAGTTCTATTTTCAGATTGTTTATTTAAAACCGGATATTATCAGGTATTTTTTAGTTTTGGACTTGATACTCTGCCCACCTTACTTCAATAGACCGATAGGAATCTATCTAAATTTTCCCAGATGGATATACCTGAATGTATAGAGATCCTAGACTGTCAGAAAGATATGGAGCTCATTCATGCTCATACATTGTGGGATGTGCAGACCGTCAGATTAAGATCAATTTTATGAGATCTTCAATTATAGAGGAGATAAGATGAGGATGAGCCGAAATTCTATAGAGAGAGTGGCTTTTCCAAAGGAAGCGAGAAGAGCCTTTAAATACTTCAGGATACGGGCTAATAGAAGGGATATTATATCCAATCTCTTCACACCATAACAATGAACAGTTTCCTCTTCTTTGACTAGGGGATCAATGTTATTCTTGACACCGGGTTTTATATTTATTATTATATAAAAATAAAAAAAATCAATTTTAGTCTTATTGTGGAGATAATTGATATTTGATACCATGTGGCGTACCTTATATTTACTGTTCATACTGTTCACTAAGAAAATTGAACAGTAACACCATTTTCGTCTCCTTTTTATCAGACTGCATATGAACGATACATATGGATATTGAAAAACTTATTTATCTTATACATTCCGAAGAGTCAGAAATATGTGAATTATAAAAATTCATAGATATGAATTTATCATCAGTTAAATACACCTTCCAGAACCTGGATTCTGAACACTCCAAACCCATTCGAAACAAGCATACCTGATCAATACCTATTGTCTGAATAGGAGATTTCCCATCATGACCGATAAAAACCGTGAAGAACTGTTTGGAAAAGTCATCAGATTAAAAGATATCATTGCATATCAGGAGGGGACGATAGCGAGCCGCATGGTGGTCGTATCAAAAGCAGGATCGATAACCCTCTTCTCTTTTGATGCTGGTGAAGAGATCTCGGAGCATACCGCTCCATATGACGCGGTTCTCACCGTTCTTGATGGTGAATGTGAAGTAACTCTGAACGATGAAAAGTTCCGGTTGAAAGAAAGTGAGACGATAATATTCCCGGCACATGCCCCTCATGCAGTCCGTGCAGTAACCAGATTTAAAATGATGCTGACTATGATTCGGGAATAGTGCCTAATACATTAGCCGATACATTATCCTGAAAAATCTCCCATACAGAAAAGATCACATACATGGAAAAAGAAGAGGTTAATGCCTATTACTGCGTGGCATGCGGATATGTAAGCCCGGTTTACCAGAAAAACTGTCCGTCATGTGGGATTGCTGAGAAGTTCTTAACAGAGAAGCAGTATGCTGAACTGATGATACGATATCTCCATCACCCTCTTCGGAAATACCGGATTTTTTCATTAAAAACAATAAAGAAGCTGAAATGGAAGGATGCAATCCCTGAACTTGAGGAGCGGGCCAGGATAGAACGAGATCAGGATATCAAGGCAGAAGTGAAACGGACCCTTGAGTCACTCAAGATATTCCTGAATCGCTCAGCTACAGGAAGTTCTCCTGATGCACATCGGGATACCACCATGTATACGCAGCTTGGGGAGACAAAGTGTAAAATTATCCCGATTCGTCCTGTTCTTCGAAGAAAGGGGCATCATCATCTTCGTCCGGGTAGAAGAATCTGAAGAGAATAAAGAATATCTCTTTTTAGAATTTGGGTGATTTCAAAATTATAAAAAAGTTAATTCACACCCATTACAAGTGAAATACCCTTTCGGATATCACAAACCCTTCTTCAACCGCTCCGTTCTTTTTCAGGGTCACTCCACGATTATCCCATGCTTTTACATTCTAGGATCGCACTCAATCGTTGAGCTATAGGAAAACTAATGCAATACAGGGGTGATTCAACATAGAACACGGAATATGTCAAGATCCCCAACCTTAACTGCAGATCGGCTCTGCCATTCTACAATGCCAGGCACCTCTCTCACCCACTCTGATATCCCCCATTGCTGATCATTTCAAAATGCATATATAGATGGGTCTTCTATTGGGTTTTATCATCCAGCGTATCAATTCCATCCTTGACCGATGTCCGCATATTATCGGATGATAGAAGACAAAAGAGGGAGATAATGGCAGAAATTATTCAAAAAGAGGGTGAAAAGCCAGAATTGAAGAGATTATGGTATGCACTCAGCACCAACAAATCGGTGGAATTTTTGGGCACTTCACAGGAATCAGGGCTGAAATCATCAGAGGCCACAGAGCGGCAAAAAAAATACGGCAAAAATATCCTTCAGGAAGAGAAGGAAAAATCTGCAGTTATCAGGTTTTTAGAGCAGTACAAATCCTATATGCAGATAGTGCTGGTCATTGCAGCGTTTGTAAGTCTGTACATTCAGGAGTACCACACATGTCTCCTTCTGCTTATCCTCACTGTTTTCAATGCCTCTTTGGGTTATCGTCAGGAAGCAAAAGCTGCTGTAAGTGTTGCTGCATTAAATAAGATGATGAAGACCGTTGCAAAAGTGAGACGGGATGGAGAGATCACGCAGGTTGAAGCAGAGGAGATCGTTCCGGGAGATATAATCATTGTCGATGCCGGGGACCGGGTTCCTGCTGACGGCCGGATAATACTGGCAGCAAACCTGCAGATTGAAGAATCAGCACTGACTGGTGAGAGCACCCCTGTCGAGAAAACCTCTGATACTATAGAAAAACCCGACCTGCCTCTTGGAGACCGTATTAACATGGCCTATATGAACACCAATGTGACGAGAGGTCATGGTGAGATTCTGGTCACTGATACCGGGATGAACTCTGAAGTTGGTCATATTGCAACGATGCTTCAGGAACAAAAGACAGAAAAGACACCTCTTACCATTCAGATAGACAGGGTTACCCTCTTTATCATCGGGATGGCAGTACTTGCATTTCTCAGTATTGTCGTCCTTGGTCTCTCGCAGGGCGAATCATTTGATAAACTCTTTAATATCGGTGTATCTCTTGCAATTGGCTCTATTCCTGATGCGTTACCTGCCGTTGTCATCAGCATCCTCGCCATGGGCACCGTTGCGATGGCACATAAGAATGCAATCATCAAGAGTCTTCCTGCTGTAGAGACCCTGGGATCCACATCGGCTATCAATTCAGATAAAACCGGGACACTGACCATGAACCAGATGACGGTCAGAGTTATCTCAACCGTTCAGCACCGGTATCAGGTATCAGGTGAAGGATACAGTTTTGAAGGAATAATTAAACGAACGGAAGGGGATGCAGACGAGAATCTGGATCATGTGTTCTTTCCCTGTGCTCTGTGCATTGACACAGATATCAGGGACGGGCAGGTCATTGGAGATCCAACCGAGGGGGCATTGTATGCTCTTGCAGAGAAAGGAGGAATACATGTCCAGGAATTTCGGAAGAATTACCCCAGAATCGCAAGTATCCCTTTTGATTCAGACTATAAATTCATGGCAACATTCCATGAGATGAAAGATGCGGATGGCCGGGCAATCATACGGACCTATGTCAAGGGTGCTCCGGATGTTATCCTCTCCCGATCCTCCTTCGGTCTTTTGGCAGATGGATCAACGAAAAAACTCACCGAAGAAGATCGGACTAAAATTCTGGGTGAGAATGAACGAATCGCGCAGGAAGGTCTTCGTGTCCTCGCATTTGCCAGAAAAGACTTTGATCCTGCAACCTTTGATCCAAAAGCAGATCTCATGCCCCTGATGCAGGATTTGACGATCAGTTCGTTTGTCGGGGAAGTGGACCCTCCACGGGCTGAAGCGAAAGAGGCTATTTTAAAGGCCAAACATGCAGGTATCCGGGTTCGGATGATAACTGGTGACCATGCCG
>NZ_JAIWNS010000147.1 GCF_020216685.1 Methanospirillum hungatei
TGGGGCTGCACTTACTGTCACCAACCTAATAAAAATAGTAAGCTTTAAATATATAAAGATCTTTCGGTTAACTTAACCGCGTAACTCATATTATTATTTTCTTCCTCGAGAGATTGCATCTCTCTCGTCATCTCCTGCCAGTGGGTCCGGAGTTTCTGGTAGGAGGATTCGATGGTCGGGGTGAGAAAGTCAGGGGAGATGAGGGGGAGAGTGGAGAAGTCCCAGGAGGTTTCATAGGAGTCCCAGTCAGTTTTTGAGATATTTATTAAGCGAGTCCCCGAGCATAAATAATCTATTTTCGAAAAATTATCGGGATAGGGTAATTTTGCAAAATCGCCAATTGGAAAAGATAGTGAGGGATTTATGATAAATCCTAGAATGGCATAGATTTTATTATTTGTCAGTAAAAGTAATTTGTAATTTTCATTGATATCATTATTTGATGCTATGGGGGCTTTATTATTGGAAAGGATATTTGAAGGAATATATCTTGTACATAATTTATTTGATGTTATTTCAGACCAACTTATTCCGCCTTGTCTATATGAATCATAGTTATCAGGTGGACTGTCATGAGAAATATTCATCAAATTAGATGGTTTTCTCCAATCTATGACATAGTCAATATTACCGTACCACTTTCTAAATTCCCCCCCTTTACTATGCTTTATCCATTTAGAAGGAGTAAACTTTTTTATGTTAGTATCATGAAGATTTACTTCATACCATTTTTTTAAAAAAAGATCATTATCCCCAGTTTTAATTCCGAATTCGATTTTAAAATTATTTTTTACGGTATTTAAATCAAATAACCTTAAAATTTTTTCACTTACCCAATAAGCAATCGGACTTCCTGGAATCTTCTTGAAATCCTCTGCAGAGGCCCGATAAAAATTCGGAACCGGATTATTATTCTTCGTATCTGACATCTCTTTTCCTCTTACACACATCCAGACCATGAGCTGTTCCTGTCATTTCTCATGATACTCCCTCTTCAATCAGCCTTCGTTCCATGAGTATCTGAGCTGCCGTTCTTCTTCTGATGGAAGGTACAGCACATCCTTTGATCAAAATATCTGTTTTTGTTCATCTAGTATCGAATATCGTCCACCCGTTTCATCGCAATCTATACAAAAGATAGGATCGATGGTCAGACTATCAGCCATCCTGACATACCTGTCCAATTGTCCGGTATACTTGTGAGACATTAATTTCGCTACCCGGTGGGTGACAAATTCATGAGGGTACATAATATTCATACACTAATCCTTTACATTCACAAAATTGCCAGAATATCCATTCCTTTCCGAGTCACCCGGTACTTCTGCTTACTGCTGTTTGGTTTATCTGGTATCGTCATCTCTAAAAGCCCCTTATCCAGCAACGGATTGATCACCGCTTCTCTGAACTTGCTCCGGTTGGTTCTTTGTACCACCGCCATCAGCTCTGTAATTCCGGACTCCTGAATACATTTCTGGAGAACCAGTCGCTGCTCATCATTCAGATCAACCTGGTCCCTGCCGGAAGGACTGAGTCCCGACTTGGTCCCAACTTGGTCCCTACTTAGTCCCTCGGTATGAATCACCTGTTCTTCAGAGAGAAAAACCGTAACCCTGACCCGCATCCCGATCTCCTCAATCACCGGTTCGGAAAGCCCCATATCTGTAGCCTCTTGAAGTATCCGGCGAAACCCGCTGCCCCACTGCTCGATGAGATCTAACTCCCGGAACACCCGTGCAATCACCCGGTTCCGGATCTTTGACACCCCGGACTTTACATCCTCAATCGTCATACCGGGGAGGAGGATACCAGGATTTTCAACCTCTATCCGGTCATCAAAGAACGATACCCGGATTGGTGCTCCTATCTGTGAATAATCTGCATGGACGAGAGCGTTGATGATGACCTCCCGGAGTATCGTGAGCGGAATACTCCAGACATCCTTCCGCCTGATCTCAGAGAAGTCAGCACCCCTCATGGCATGCTTCTTCAGAAACAGGATGATGCTCTCCACCGCATCCGGAAGGGTATCATGAATGTCGATGTGGTCAAAGATGTCCGCCTTGTCTCTTCCGATAAACCTGCCACACTGGACCCATGCATCAGGGAAATATAAATCACGCCGCTTCCCGTAGAGGAGCATGGCACCCTGTGTCGGAACATATCTGTTCTGATCCACAGTGAGCAGTTTCAGGGTTAGGAGTTCTTCGCTTGACAGGTCCCGTCTCCCGGAGAAATGCTTCCTCGCCGCCTTGAGATCAAGGTCATCTTCTGAGAGATCAGGCATTGGCATCTCATCATACGAGATCCCTGAGCAGGACCTATTCAGTTCGGCAATGAGTTCCCGGTCAGCCTTCCGGTTGGTAGACCCAAGCCTTACATATACTCCCTCAACCAGGCCTTCCTTTTTCAGGAAATGGGGCCGTTGTCCACTCGGGTACACCTGGACCATGAGAAGTGTCTGATCTTCGATGGAGATGAGATCCACATCAGGGACAAGCCGGGGAAGGATCGAATCGGCAATCAGACTGCAGAGCCGCTCTTCCTCACCGAATGGATCAGCAATACCCGTGACCGTCCGGGTGGTATCCTCTATGCCGATGATAATCCGGCCGCCTGCGGTATTGGCAAAGGCTACGATCGTCTTGAGAATATTCTTCGGAGAGGAGAGATCCCGCTTAAATTCTAAGGTCTTTCCTTCCGGCTGGCTGAGAAGATCTGATGGTGAGAGGATGGTTATGCCCCCGATTTAAATGCTGGAATATCTTTTAACTGAGTGATAATTTCCTGAAACAGGGTAATTTTTTCTGCCTCGCTCCTCCCATCAACGAGGCGGAGGTAAGCACCCTGATAATTCGATTTGACACGATTTTGGATTACAAACGCAGTCGTTGACACCACCTCTCCACTGATACTATCAAATGCTTTCGGACCGAGATGTGCCATTGATAGGATGGTTTTATTGTCCAGGATTTTATCACGGAGTTTTTGGTATGATGAAAGAAACATCCAACTTTGCATAGTAATCATGGCTACCATACCATTTTCGATAGCCAGATGTAAGTTTCTCTCGATAAACATGGCAAATAAATCAGATTTGCTATCTGGATACTCTTTCTTAGCAAATTCTTTTAGATGAGTAGTATGCCCTCCGTTCCCCATATACGGCGGGTTGGCAATTACTACATGATATCTGGGCTGTAAATACTCAGTCTGTTCCAAAGCTCTGAGCACTTTCTGATGAGTATCAAACAGGAGCAGATTTGAGGACATATTCTTCTCCGCCAGAATATTTCTTATATCCGTTACATCACCGACAGACGGCCGGATGAGCGATCCAAAGTTCTCCGCCTCGGTAAACTGCATGAGGGTCTCTTTCAGGCCGGTGGTAAAGAGATTACTCCCCACCGCAGACACGTATGCATCAATATCCTCTTCATGCAGTTCGATATTCTCAAGAACACAGATATGAGGCTGAACCGGGCGGTCAAAGAACTTCTTATCCTTCTTCCTCGCTTTCATCACCAGAGCAAATGCTGCAAGAGATCCCGCCCGTTTGTCTATCTCAATCCCATACAGATTATGGTTCAGAATAAACTCCGGGATCTCCTGCTCCAGGTACCCCTCTTCCTTGTAGATCTCATAGAGCAGGTCAAAGGCATAAACAAGAATATGCCCTGAACCGCAGGCAGGATCACAGACCTTCAGTTCTTCCGGAGAGGTGATCTTCAGGTAGTCGGTCTCCTGCTCGTCCGGCCGGATGTAAAACTCCATCCGCTCATACAGCCGTGAATGAGGGCGATTCAGCATCCAGAGCCTGCCAAGGGAGTTCTCGACCATGTACTGCACGATCCACTTGGGCGTGAAGAGCTGCGTCACTGCAGGGATCTGATCGACCGTGTACTGCTTCTTTGCCTTAATCAGGGCATCCTTCTTCTCGGCGATATAATCCTGGTATATCCACCCGATGATCTCCGTCTCCCTCCAGTCCTCTTCGGGGATGATGGTATTGAGATATCTGATCATCGAGTCGGTATGAAGCAGCCGGTCAGGGAAGAGCAGTTCAGAATAATCCTGAATCGGTTCGAAAAGAAACGGCATCTTCGTATGCAGATAATGACACAACAAAAGAAAGAGATACCGAAACAGCTCCTCATACCGCCCTTCTGACTTCAGATCCAGGACCTGCTCACGGTCAATATCCAGGAAGGTGAGATCAAGAGCCTTTGTCAGGATATCTGGATCGGTCTTCCCGGCCACTGTTGAAGAGAAGACCCGGACCGGCAGGTACTCATTCACCTCCATGAACCGGATGGCAATAAACCGGTTAAACCAGGTATAGGTAACCTCCTCAATCACCCGATCGTACCCTTTCTTCTCGATCTCTCTGACTAAAAATGCCCGCTGATCTTTGATACTCCGGGGATACACCTCTCCGCCAATGATGACAGAGTCCTCAAACTCCTGCTCCACCGTGGCTATCGTCTTGTCAGTGATCCCATAATAAGCAGCCCGCTTCTTCGTCTCTTCAAGAAGACTCTTGCGGAGAGCATCAGAAAATTCCTGTATCTTTGCCTTATCCACGGTCAGATCACCTTTATTTTCTTCGTTTTTATCATCTCATGAAGTTTTGCCTTGATATCAGCCAGATATTCTTCAATATCCTCCTCTGTCTCGAGTATTTTATTAGTTCTGAAGAATTCTTTTGTATGAATGAATTCGAGAGTTTTACTGGTTTTGTCATTATTTTCAGGATCTATCTGATTTAAAATCTTAATTTTTTCTTCAGTATCTTTACAGGCTTTCATGTAGATAATAGAAAGATTATCTGCTGCTAATTTGATATGTGAACAATCGTTCGATCTGAGTGCCTGATATACTGAACTATCAAGTCTTTCCCGAACCATGGGAGCGATAGTCTCGATATAATACTGTGAATTACCAAATGTTTTATCCATCTCCTGCTTGAACCTATCAGCATCGTTCTTCAGTTCCTCCTGTAACTGTTCACGTGATACGGCAAGTGATCCCTCAATCACACTCTCCAGTTGAGGAAGTTTTCTGATATCAGAATACGGATTCTCATCCCGAATGATCCGGTCCATCTCATGCAGGCGCTCCTGTGCCGACTCATCTAAAAACTGGGAATTCCGGTGATACCCGTCAATCTTATCAAGCACCCGCTTGAAGATATCCTTCTGACTCCCTTCAAAAAACCGGACCGCCACATCTGCCTCATGAGCCAGGTCTGCAAACCTGTCCTTCTCCTCTGACACCCTCTCAAGAAATGCGGTCGGATCAGAGATGGAGAGGATATCTTTTATCATGGTCAGATAAGGCTCAATCCGTCTCCTCCCTGGATACCGTGGCTCTTGTGAATACATGGCCAGATAAGCAGCAAGCTTCTGCCTCTTCCCATCAAGAGTGTCCCTTAAAAGATCAGCGATCTCCTGTTCCTTCTCCGGAAAGGAAGAGATATCAAAGACATCAAGAAGCACCGCCCTGACATTCTGAATAATCTCTACAGACGTCTTTTTCTTCAATTCTATGACAATCTTATCGAAATTCTCCTTTCTGGTGATGTATTTTGCAATATCCTCCGGATTATACGTAAGGTATGACCGCTGATACCGAAGCCTGATATCATCGCCCTTGTACAACATGGCAAGAAGACCGGATATCGTCATCGTCTTCCATCCATAGGGCTTTTTTGAGAAATGAGAGATAAGTTCGCTCATCACCACCGGCACCCTCTTCTCATCCTTCACGACGACAAACTCATGCATCTCCTGCAAAGCCAGATGATTCACATCAGACGTGGTCACCCCGAACGTTGTAAGATCATCGGATTTCAGCACCCGGAGAACATCCGAATCAGACGCAAACTCCCGGTCCACATAATGGGATTTATGATACACGGCCTTGAGGAGCCGTTCAAACCCATCCCGTACTAATTCCTTCGGACTTCCGGACGAAAGAGAAACCTCGATACCATCAACAAAAACCCGGGCATCTTTCACACCCTCATGAATAGCAGAGATCGACGACTCTTTCAGGGCCGCTGCTTCCTGCTGCTTCTCAATAAGATACTTCTTCATCAGCTCATCGTTCCGGTTCGACCTGGTCTGCTTCAGAAACTTCTCAATCTGAAGATACCCCTGAATCTGCCCGACAAAACCACTCTCTTCCGGAAAGATAAAAAGGAGCGTATCTTTCGAGTCAATATTACTCAAATTCTCCCCGCCAAGCGACTGCTGACCGCTCCCTCTGACATACTCATCAGCAAGCGGAGTCAGAAACCGGATCGTCAGATCTGCATCAGAAGAGGATGATACCTTATCATCAACCGCCCTATTGAACTTATACTCCCCATATGACTTCTGGCAGATGGAATTAGACAGAAACACCTGTTCAAACACCTCCTGCACAATCAGGTGACGGTCTATATCTATCAGTTTGATCTCACGGTTGATCTCCTGCTCCTCATTCGTCAGGAAATAGAAATTATCCCCTGATTTACTAATAAGCGTCTCCCGTTCAAGCCGGTTTAATGACGCAATAACCCTCTCTCTCAGTTGTAACTTATCCTCATCCACACTGGAAAGCGAAAGAACAATGATATTATCAAGATTGGTTGGTAACTCCTGCACATGCCGGATCATAAAGAGCGTCTTGAGCAGGAGACAGTCAAACTCCTCAAGACGTTCATTATCACCCGCCTGAGTGATCGTCCGCTTGATAATAGGATCGAGAAAACTCTCAATCGTATCATAAAAGGAATAAAAAGGCACCAAAGTTCCAAGCTCGGAAGAACCATACCGCTCTGCTGCCTCCTTGTATGCATTGAGCATGGACCGCTCACCCTTTGCCAGATGCTTCCCGGTAAACCCGGTCGTCCGGATCTTCTCAAACACCTTCTGCAGGACGATGAACTGATAGGGAACAAATGGATACACCGAGGTAAAATCATCACCATCCCGGTAATTCTTCATCTCCGCTCCCCCTGAGAACGAGATAAGATTCTTCAGGATGGTCTTCTTCTCCTCATAAAAAAGAGAAAGCATCTCGTTATACTCCTCTTTCTTCTTCAGTATCCTCTTCTTGATAACCTCATCAACATTGGCACTGGAAAGGCTGACACGGGTATCAAACCTGGCCTGGATCTTGGAAAAGTCCTGTTTCACCTCTTTTCCCTTCATCGCCTTTAACGCAGTCTCAATATCAGCCTGTGACGTGACGATAATCCATGCCTTCCCCTTCAGAATCGTCCCAAGTTCCTCTGCCACCGTCTGCAGGTTCAGCATGAGCTGGCTGTTATCACCGATATACTGCCCAATCTCATCAATCAGGAAAACAACCTGATGATCTCTCCCCCGCTCCTCACAATACCGTTTGATCTTCTGTGCAAACTTCTCCGGCGTAAGAATATAATTCTGCCCGTCAGACTCAAACATCCGTTCAGAGGACTCCTTACTCTGAAATTCACACCGCTCCAGGGCTTCAATAATATCATCCTGCTCAAACGTATACCTGGTTCTGACTTCTTCCCAGGGTTCCCCGGATATCTCTGCTATTGCATCCTTGAACTGCTTATACAGCCCCTTCTCCTCAAGCCTCTCTTCAAGCTCTGCAATCCAGAAGACATCAGGAAAATATCCTCTCTTCTCATTAAACACCCGCATCAGGATATCAACGATCCTCTCCCCCGTCTCCCCTGATTTTGAATCAATATTAAAGAGGATGACATCTTTCGTCCCGGTCCTGACAGACTTTTCAATCGTGGTTAAAATATCTGAATCAGAGATCTTTGACTCAAAAAACTCAAGAGCACTCTTCCCTGATACCTTCCGGTTCTCAAGAAGGTATGAGAGGATCTTCAGAAAGTGAGACTTCCCAGACCCGAAATCCCCTGATATCCAGACCCCGATCTTATCAGTCGGAGACATAAGAGCTGATGCATACCGCTGAAAGAAGATGTCAAGGTATTTGAGAGATTCTTTCGTTACCACATACTCATCAAGCTCAGTAAATACATTCTGATCATCCTCCTGATCAACCTTGATGACACCATTAATCTCTCGTGTAATATCATTGATAAATAAATCCTGAATCTTTGGCTCCATATCCATCTTCCTTTATACAGTTCCTTCGTCTATCATCCGAAACGCCCGGTAATAATTCGCATCCTTAAATTTCCTGAAAAGACTCAGCTCCGAATTCGTATACTCCCCTGGGTAAAATGCAATTAATGGAGTATTTCCAAGAACCGGTTGAAGATTATTAAGAATAGAATGAAGTCTGATGAAAGGCCAGGCTTTTCCGATCCCGGTAAGTAAAACAAGCTCCGGACTGCCCTTTGATACAACTCTCTGCTGGATCTCCTTCTTTATATTCTCTGGTTTCAGAATAATCTGCAATTTTTTCAGTAATTTCTCTGATCCTTTATTCCTCTCAAACTCATTGATTGTATCTGCTGGTATCTTCCTTAAAACGATCTCAAGACATAATTCATACAGATCAATCTCAATATAGTGAATGGAATGAGAAGACAGTCTTTCCTGAATCTTCCGAATAGAATATCTGACAAAATGTTCATCTTCCGGCGGGTAATCAAATATCCAAAAGGGAATTTCATTCCCGAGCCCTCTTGCTTTTAAGAAATCCTCTCGAACTATTTTCCCTTTGAGAAGTTCCATCCGGGCCTCAGTATTCATATATAAAGTCCAATCAAAGAACCATTAGAATTTTCATATAAATATAGATTGTGAAATGTATACTTCATCCCGTTTCTCCCACGTACCTGATCACTCCATTCAAAAATGAGTCAAGAACAGATCGAAGAAGAGTAGATCTCATGTATATCATCTCACCGTTCGCTGATCGAACATACAGATTCCTCTATACCAGCCCGAATTAACCTGATGCCACATATAAAGATCGCAGAGATTGATGTTGAGATAGTCAGAAAAGACATCAAAAACATCCATTTCGGTGTATATCCCCCAAGCGGCCGGGTTCGTGTCGCCGTCCCGGTAACCGACGATGATGAGGCAGTCCGGATAGCAGTCATCTCAAAACTTCCCTGGATTCGCAAACAGATACAAAGTTTCCAGAACCAGGAACGCCAGTCAAGACGTGAATATGTCTCCCGTGAGAGTCATTACTACCTTGGGAAACGCTATCTCCTTTCTATCGAGGAAGGAAAAGGAAGACAGGGTGTCACGATCCACAAGTCAAAAGGGATGATCCTCTCTGTCCACCCGGACTCCACCGTCGAAAAAAGAGAAAAGATCCTCACCGAATGGTACCGGAACGAACTGAAAAAGATAGTCAGGAGCTCTATCGAAAAATGGGAAGCGACCCTTGGGGTAACGGTCACTGCCTGGGGAATTTTGAAAGATGAAGACCAGATGGGGGAGTTGTAACCCGAAGGCCGGAAGAATACTCATAAATCTGGAGATGATAAAAAAACCGGAACGATGTATTGATTATATTGTCCTGCACGAGATGGCTCATCTGATCGAAAAACGACACAATGACAGGTTTCGTGATATTCTTACCCAGGTTATGCCCCTGTGGCAGACGTACCGGAATGAACTGAACGAGGCACCGCTCGGACATGATGAATGGCAGGAATAATTGGAGGACCGAGTTATCGCCGAAAAATTTCGCCCTCAATTTTCAGTTCGGTGAGCGGGATGATATCATTCAGTTCAAGATATTTTAAAAAGTGATGACAGAGCCTTCCATAACCCCTTGACTGCCGAAAGGATTAATCAATTTTCGAATGAATTATGTATGAGAAGGGATTGGGATTAAAACATGATGATTAAGCGTCTATTACTGAAAAACTGGAAAAATTTCTCCAGTGTTGATATCTCATTTCAATCCCGGATGTTCATTGTAGGTCCGAATGCATCAGGAAAATCTAATTTTTTAGATGTATTCAGATTTCTTCATGATATATCCAAGCAGGGAGGAAGTCTCTTTGATGCCTTGGAGCGGAGAGGTGGTATATCCAAACTCCGATGCCTTGCAGCAAGAACAAATTCACAGATAGAAATAGAGGTTCATATCGAAGAACCTGGTGAAACACCAGTAAACTGGATATATCGTCTGGGAATTAACAGACAACCTCATGGAAAGCATGATCCCTGTGTAAGTTATGAGATCGTCATAAAAAATGGAGAGACTATTCTATCCAGACCTGATGTTGATGACCGAAAAGACGAAACCCTCCTGTCTCAAACTCATCTTGAGCAGACATCAGCGAATGGAAAATTCAGAGTCCTTGCATCCTTTTTAAGTGATATCAGATATTTCCATATTGTCCCGCAACTAATCCGTCATCCTCAGGCTTTTACCGGCCCCAATCTACCGGATGATCCTTATGGCCGAAATTTTCTGGAACTCCTCGCGAAAACCCCGGAAAATACGAGAAATTCACGTCTTAAAAATATCGAGAAAAGATTAAGAATTCTTGTCCCTCATCTCACAGAACTCTCATTCACAACCGATAAATTTGGAATCCCTCACTTGGAAGCCAGATATGAACATTGGAGACCCCGAGCCGGAAAACAACAGGAAGAACAGTTTTCTGATGGGACACTTCGATTAATTGGCTTACTATGGTCACTCCTTGAACCCAGAGATTCCCCTTTAATACTGGAAGAGCCTGAGTTATCCCTAAATATAGCAATAGTTCGTGAACTTCCAAAAATTATGTATGAACTGGATAAAGCAACACGGAGAAAGAGACAAGTTTTTATCAGTACTCATAGTGCCGATCTTATATGGGATAAGAGTATCAGTGCAGAAGAAGTGATAATTCTAAAACCAGGCAATGAAAGTTCTGAGGCAGTATTAGCCTCATCAAATACAGAAATTCGTGGATTGTTAGAAGCGGGTTTTCCTATAAGTGATATAATTCTTCAATACACTGCACCTGAAAGTATGAAACAGGCGTATCTCGAAGAGTTCTTTCATGTCTAATTAAAATGATATCAATAAACCTTGTTTACGAAGATGAACTGCAAAAAGCAGTTATGCTGAGGATTTTGGCGATGTTTGGTGAAAAATTTTATCCTGGCACCTTTTTTCCGGGAAATGGCTTTGGTTATATCAAAAAGAGGATTCATAATTTCCATGAAGCGTCAAAAATAATGCCGTATTTTATTCTCACAGATCTTGACACCGCTCCTTGTGCACCATTAAAAATCCAGACATGGCTGACCGGATTTAAATCCAAATCTAATTTTCAGAATTGCAGTACCAGAAGTAGAATCCTGGGTATACGCAGATATAGTTAATTTTCCAAAACAATTTCGTTGCCAGTATACTATTCCAAATGGGGCCGATGCTACAGAAGATGGGAAAAAGTTTTTATTCACAATCATAAAAAAAACAGCTCCTAAAATAATTCAAGAGGAGATCCTCCCAGAGAGAGGAACGTCAGCAAAGATTGGAAAGGGATACAATCTGATATTATGCAATTTTGTTGCAAGATATTGGGATCCCCACATCGCACGGTTACATTCAAACAGTCTTCATAGAGCAATAGTAGCTTTGGAAAGGTATAACCCCGTTTAAAAACCTCTTTTTTGGTTTGACCAGATTGAAAAAAACTAAAAATGGTTAATAATTGCGATTTTCGCATTTGAGAAGGCTTTCGGATTAAAAGATAACAGCGGGAAGAACACTCCTTCATACCTAGAAGCACTCTCCCATATCTTCAACCCCTCTGACCTCATACTTCGTATTGACAGTTTTTTTGAAAAAGATCCAGAAAATATAAAAATTCATAAACAGAGGCATATCGGCCTTCATCATCTGGAGAGATATGACGAAACAAAATCCTATATGGACAGGATCATTCACCGTATCAAAACTCTGGCATGAGATGCATTGAAACCGTTGAATTTCTTACGAGAAATGAGCGATATGAGGATGCCACAGATCTTCTTTCAACCCTCATAGAAGAGGAGCAGAATCAGGAGGGAGGGACATATTACCGGGGATTTTTCGCTCTGGAGGATGGAGATACTAAAAAGACAATAGAGATCCTCTCCCCTGTTGCGAACAGTATCCTCACTATCCATATTTCTCCTGTTTTCTCGGAAAGGCATATTTTCTGGAAGGAGAGTTCAAGAAAGCATTAGAATCACTGAAAAAAGCGGAGGAGAAAACACCTCTACCCACCACATTTCGTGTGCTGTTATGTCAGGTTTTGATGACGCTGAAAAGGTATGATGAATCAAAGGCAATTTTCGAATCAGAAGATGCATCTTCGGAAACATCATCTCTTTTCTATCTATTGGCTGATACTCTCTTCAAAAATCAGATCTATGATCAGGCACTGATTCCCGCACGATGGTATACAGATACCCATTCGGATGACATGAAACGTGGACACTGCTTGGAAATATAAAGATCTCAGGAATGTCCAGGAGGCAGGGGAGGCAAACCGGACAATCCCCAAAACCCTCATTTCATTGGCTTTCTTTCTTGAAGAACAGGAAGATTATATGGCTTCCCTTGAGATAATTGAAGGGGTTTTCCAGAGGTCTAAAGGGCTCGGGCCCATATCCTCTACGAACTCTCACGGCATCCTGAAGCACTGGAGTCAGTACATGGGAGGCACTAAATCAGAATAACCGGGATATGATACGCCTGAAGGGGAAGATACAGAATATGAATGGATAGGAGATATATTCTCTAAAAAATTTTAGTGAAAGCTGGAAAAATCTTTTTTCGACCAGAAAACCCGAAAATTCCTTGAAATTTTATATCACAAACTGCCGGTATGCAAGAAAAATCT
>NZ_JAIWNS010000148.1 GCF_020216685.1 Methanospirillum hungatei
ACACCTCACGTGGATGACGGTACTGAGGTACGCGAGTCCTCGGGAAATCACCCTCGCTGCTATTGTTCAATGAGAAAATTCTATTCTGTTCGTATTCTTATAATATATTGATTTATACTGCGTTTTATTATCACAAAAAAATTCCAATAAGAATTTGATATCTGCCCCTTTCTTCTCACAGGAAAACCTCATATGGTTACCTGATCCTCAGGTTATTGAAAGTCATATGATAAAATGGTCAGATGTTTTTCGGATATGCAGTTTGTTATTTATCGTTGGATTATCATGTAGTTCCTCTGTTATTGCAGGAAATACGAGTGAACCAGATACGGCATTCATTGATTTAACCTCTTCAAAATCAGTAATTGAAGTAGGTGACACAATCCTTATTGAAGGTTACATTGTCCCCTCGTTACTATCCAGACCCGGAGACCGGGTTCTTTTGCAGGTAACATCTCCAAAAGAAAGCAGGGCTGATACCTATTACCAACTGAAAACCAGTATTGAAGGACTTTTTCGTATCGAACTTCAGGCCGATGCCGTTGGTGACTGGAGTTTTCAGGCACGATACCGTGAATATGCTAGTCCAGTGGTTCCGGTAAAAGTAACCCCCCGGGCAAAAGTGAAAGAGACAGAACTTACCATATCCGGCCCCTTTAATCGTGTCTTTATGGGAGAGTCCGGCCAGATGAGTGGCTGGCTTCGGGACAATGAAGGAAATGGCATCCCATTCAGGCAGATCTGGTATTCATTTGGTCTTCCTTCCTACAGTTGTGCTCTCTGTGATGATGATTCACGAAGAATCTGGCAGACCCTGGGTCCTGTAACAACTGATGAGATTGGATATTTTGAATTCAGTTTTCCTGCCCGGGATAAAGGAACCTATGCAATAAAAGCTTCTTTCCCCGGTGATGAAATATATGGAAAAGCTGAATCAGAAACACTATACCCCAATGTTCTTTAAAAAAGGAATCGGGTTATCCCGGTATAGCATATTTTTTCTCTAAAGCATTTGCTCCGAATGTTGTGATGGTTACCAGTGCAAGGTACACTATCGCAACAGCGATAAAAGTTTCATTATACGCAAAATATTTGGTAGCTATAAGCTTGCTAGCACCGGTCAATTCAATGACGGTGATCATATAAGCCAGTGATGAATATTTTATGAGATAAATAAATTCATTGGAAACCCCTGGTATTGACCTACGTAATGCCTGGGGCAATACAATATTCAAAATAGCCTGGTTTTTTGTCATACCCAGTGCCTTAGCGGCGATTAACTGACCTTCTTTTACTGATAAAATTGAGCCTCTGACATATTCTGAATTATAGGCACTATTGCAGAATATAAATCCCAGAACTGAGGCAACAAAGGGTGTCAGGACAATACCAAGTGAAGGAAGTCCGAAATATAGAATAAAAAGGAGCAGTAATAACGGGCACCCCCTGAAAAATATGGTGTATAATTGCATCAGCCAGGAGAGACCTTTTCCTCCATACACTCGACCGCATGCAACTCCAACCCCGAGAAGAAATCCAATAGGTGCAGTAACGGCAACGAGCGCCAGAGTTATGAGCAGGCCATTTGCAAAGGCCGGGACCATTATGTCAAAGATGAAGGTTATCTGATCCATGATTCTGCCTTACTGACTATACTCCCTGAATTCTCCAATAAATGCCTTGCACCGTTCAAACTCAGGATTATTCAGAAGCTCAGCGGGGGTTCCCTGTTCTTTGATGTGTCCATGCTCCATAAAGCAGATCTTATTGGCAACAGAACATGCAAATCCCATCTCATGAGTCACGACCAGCATGGTCATACCTTCCAAAGCCAGTTTTTTCATCACTTCAAGAACTTCCCTGGTCAGTTCGGGATCGAGAGCACTGGTCGGTTCATCAAACAGCATGATGTCCGGGTCCATGGCAAGGGCTCGGGCAATCGATACCCGCTGGGCCTGCCCTCCGGATAACTCTGCAGGATAATGATCAGCCCAGTCAGCCATGCCGACCTGTTTTAACTCAAACATTGCCTTCTCCCGTGCTTCTTTCGGGTTCATCTTTTTCACTTTCAAAAGAGCAATCTCAACATTTCTGACAGCAGTGAGATGATCGAACAGAAAAAAGTTCTGAAAAACCATGCCGATCTTTTGTCTGAAATAATTTATCCGGGGGCCTGCATGGGTGACTTCTTCATCATTCAAAAAGATCTTTCCACTATCAGGAATAGTCAGCTGATTAATGCACCTGAGAAGGGTACTTTTTCCCGTACCTGATGGGCCGATAAAGCAGATCGTCTCGCCTTTTCTGACATCTAATGAAACTCCTTTCAGGACTTCGTTCTTTCCAAAGGCTTTTTTGATATTCTCAATTCGTAAAATATATGTGGTATCAGTCATGTGATTATGATCCTCCTGGTCCGAAACCTGGTATTGCAATCTTCTTCTCGACCATATGAATACATGAAGTGCCTGCATAACTGAGCAGGATAAAAATTACAGCACAGGCAAGGTAAATTGGCATGGTAACGTAGGTTTGTGAGACAATTTGTGATGACCGGGTGAGTAACTCAGCTACTCCGATTGCATAACAGACAGATGATTCGGTTAATATCTCCGGATATTGATTCGACCATCCGGGAAGAGCAATTCTCATGGCCTGAGGAAGAATAATGCTTTTTATTGCCTGAAACCGTGACATGCCAAGGGAACGAGCAGCGATCATCTGACCTTCGGAGATTGACTGGATTGCCCCGCGGAATACCTGAGACTGATATGCTGCCCCCCATAAGCCCAGGACTACTGCTCCAACATAGAATGCAGGTAAATCCAGTCCTAATGCAGGAAATATACCAAAATAGAATAAAAACAGGAGAACAAGGACAGGAAGACCTCTGAAAAACCATACGAACGTTGCGATTGCAGATCGTACGGGAAGTGATCCATAGACCTGACCCAGAGCCAGGGGAAGTCCGACTCCCGCCCCGATAATAAGGGCAGATGCGACAAGACCCAGTGTCAGTACAATGCCACTGAAAAGATACGGAAACCAGTCGATTAGAATGGATAATGCCATAATCTGTTAAACTCCGGCCCAGACATCATGATCTTTCGGGATGTAATTCCCTATGGATCCACAATAGATGGCCTTGGATCTTTTGTTATCAATAATAGGTAGTAAGAAAAGATGAATTGATTTATTCCATCTCATACTTCTTCTTGAGTTCATCCCATTTTGGAGATGCCATAAGACGGGCAAGTCCTTCGTTCATGGTCTCAAGAAGTTCAGTATCAGTCTTCCTGATTGCAATACCATAGTCCTCGCCGGTATCAATCTCACCGATGATATGAAGCGGCTTTCCTGCAATGGCATCAAGCATTGGTGGCCGGTCATATATCGCGAAATCAATCCGCTTATTCTGAAGGTCTGTTGCAACCAGTGGGAAATTATCATAGGTAACGAGCATGTCTGCACTCATTACGCTCTTATTGACCAGGTTTTCTTCAGCCCAGAAGGCACCGGTGGTCCCGCGCTGTGCCCCGACTTTTCCTGCACCAGCCTTGAAGTCATCCATGGTGAACTCTGAGTCATCGTGAACTGCTACTGACTGGTTCACCTTCCAGTATGGATCGCTGAAATTGACGACTTCTTTCCGTTCATCGGTGATGGTCATTCCGGAGTAGACCATGTCAATCTTTCCTGCCTGCAGAGCGGGTATGATACCATCCCATGCCATAGCCTGAATCTTGACATTAAAGCCCATTTCATCGGCAATCCATTTGACTGATTCAACATCAAATCCCTGTGGTTCCCCATTTTTGTCAATGAAACTGTACGGTGGGTATTCACCGTCAATACCTACAATATATGTTGGCTTGTCTTCAGAACCTGCTGCTGTGGCTTTTGGAGCGACAACCGCACCTTTCTCCTCCGCCGGTTTCTCCGTGCACCCGCACAGACAAACTCCGATAAGAACAAAGAATGTGATAAGAACAGATACAACCTTTTTGTCCATCAACAAACATTTTTCCTGCCATTCATTTATCCGTTTTCATTTGGTATTCTCTACATGAACAGGCCTTTAAATATCAGAGTATTTGACCTGACCCGGTGGGCGATTCATTTCCGAATACATATGTATCTGGTAAACAAACTCAACAATGATGATAAGAAAAGGATTGGTGCTGGTCTCTCTTATTGGACTGGTTTTGTTATTATTCGTAAGTGGATGTACTTCCACACAGGAGACTTCGCCGTCACCAGTTTCATCAGTTCAGGTGACAGAAACAATCGCTCCTGAAAACAATGACGTCCTGGAATACCGGGTAGGGATTGATGTGCCGTATCCACCATTCTCGATGATGGATGAGAAAGGAAACCCAACCGGGTTTGATGTTGAGTCAATTGAGTGGATAGCAAAAGACCAGGGATTTAAGGTAACTTTCATCCCGACTGCATGGGATGGGATAATTCCAGCGCTCCAGGCGAAGAAGATTGATATGGTCTACTCAGGGATGACTATTACCGATGAGCGCAAGGAGAAGGTCAACTTCTCTCGTCCATACTGGGTAGTGAATCAGATGGTGGTCGTAAAAGAGGGATCACCAATTACTTTGGATCAGGTAAAGAACGGATCGGTGGTCATTGGAACACAGCGTGGCTGTACCGCTGCCATCTGGATCGATGAGAACCTTGTGAATAAGAGTCTCATGCCAGCAGAGAACCTTAAATTATATGATAATACTCCGCTGGCAGTAGAAGATCTGGTATCTGGCCGTGTTGATGCCGTAATGTATGACAGTACGGTCATGAATGATATCATTGCCGGAAAACCGGTTTCCAAGATTGGAATGATTGAGACCAATGAGGAGTTTGGTATCGCAGTACGGAAAGAAGATACAGAATTGCTGGAAAAACTCAACAAAGGTCTTGAGAATCTGAAGGCTTCACCTGATTGGGAAGCACTAAAACAGAAATATAAAATGGAGTAATCCATTCCTTTTTTCCGAATAGCATAAACCTGATCATGATGAACCTGTCAGGAATATTCTGACACGGACTTTATGCATCATGAATTTTCAAAAAAAAGATTATATCCCTCTCTTGTATGCCACATTATCAGCGCTGTTTTTTGGAAGTTGTGCCCCGGTAACGAAATATTTCGTATCAGATGTCGGTCCGCTTATGCTTGCCGCTCTTTTTTATCTTGGCAGCGGGCTTGGTATGTGGTGTATCATCACCGGTGGGTGGATAATCAGACGAGGAGCAGCTCCTGCCGATTCTCCGGTCTCACGATCTGACATACCCTATCTGGCAGGGATGTCATTTTTCGGAGGTATTCTTGCACCAGTCACCCTCATGTATTCTATGGAGATTACCCCGGCAGCAACCGGTTCTCTTCTGTTAAATTTTGAGTCTGTTGCAACCGGATTGATGGCTGCTTTTCTCTTCAGGGAAGCGGTGGGAAGGCGCATTTGGGCGGCAATGGTATGCATCACCGTTTCATGTCTCATTTTATCGTATGATCCAAAGGGAATATTCGGATTTTCAATTGGTGCCTTCGGAGTACTACTGGCTTGTTTTTTCTGGGCCTTTGATAATAATATCAGTCGGAGGGTTTCAGGAAAAGACCCATTTATGTGCATCATGATCAAGGGACTTTCTGCCGGAGCATGTACCGGAGTAATTGCCTTTCTGGCTGGAGAGATTACTCCCCCTCCCTTTGAAATTCCTCTGTTCTTACTGATTGGTTTTTTCAGTTATGGAGGGCTTGCCAGTGTATTCTTCCTGTTGGCACTTCGGTCAATCGGCACCGCCCGTACTGGTTTATTCCTTGCACTTTCCCCCTTTTTTGGAGTTTTGTTCTCTTTTTTTCTATTCAGGGAACCATTCCATGAAGCGTTTTTACTGGCGTTTTTTGTCATGATAATCGGAGTATATCTCCTGGTAACTGAGAGCCATTCACATCAGCATTACCACCCTCCGCTGGTGCATAATCATCGTCACTCTCACACTGATCTTCACCATGATCATATGCATGAATTACATGCCCCACCAGTCTCTTCATCCGGTGAACACAGCCATCTCCATGCTCATAAAGCCATAACTCATGATCATCCGCACAAACCGGATCTTCATCATCAACATGATCATAAAGGATGACTCAGTGTTCATGTCTTTTATTTTTATAAAAATAGAATAATACGAACAATGAAATGCATAATTGGCCTGATACAGATCTCTGTAAGTCCTCACAAATCCTGGAATATTCAGCATGCCATAGAGAATATCAGAGAGGCTGCAGAGAATGGTGCACAGATAATCTGCCTTCCAGAATTATTCTCAACACCATATTTTCCACAACATATCGGACTAGATAGTTCCTCGTTTACCGATACATGTGACGGCGCTACGATTTACCGGTTCAGTAGTCTGGCATCGGAGTTGGGATGCGTTCTGATTGTTCCAATTTGTGAAAAAAGCTCAGATAATCGTATCTATAATAGTGCAGTGGTGATTGATGCCGATGGGTCCATTTTTCGGCCCTATCGTAAGATTCACATCCCCCAGGATCCGTTCTTTTATGAGAAGGGATATTTCAACCCTGGCGATGAATACAGAGTTTATCAGACAAAATATGCAAATCTTGCAGTTTTAATCTGTTTTGATCAGTGGTTTCCTGAAGCAGCCCGGGAGGTAGCACTAAATGGTGCTGATATCATTTTTTATCCGACTGCCATCGGTCATATCAGGGGTGAGATCCCGGCAGAAGGTGACTGGAAGGAGCCATGGAAGGTGATACAGCAGTCACATGCTATCGCGAACAGTATTCCGGTCGCTGCGGTGAACCGGTGTGGCTGGGAGGATGACCTGTTCTTTTTTGGTGGCTCATTTATATGTGATGCATTTGGGAACATCCTCGTACAAGGAGATATAGACGAGGAGATCATTCTTGCAGAAGTTGATCTCTCGCAAGGCCCCTCAATTCGTGAAGCATGGGGCTTTTTTAGAAACAGAAGACCGGATACCTATCACTCACTCACTGCTTTGGAAAACCCCGGACCAAGCACAGAATCTCTGATACCGGCAAACCAGGGATATCACATGCCGGCCGAATGGGAGCACCATGATGCTGTCTGGATGGCATGGCCGTATAATGATCTAACCTTTCCTCATCTTGAGGCAGTAGAAGAGACCTATCTGACTATCCTCTCTTCACTCCGATCAGAACGGGTTGAACTTCTCATCGCTGATCCCACCTATAAAGAGAAGATCCTGCATATGCTCTCGTTCAGGGGTGCGGACAGTTCACATATCAGGTTCCATATTGTTCCGTACTCTGATGTCTGGATACGGGATTTCGGTCCTACATGTGTAGTAAACCGGGCCCTTCATGATGTATCAGCAGTATTCTGGGATTTTAATGCATGGGGGAACAAGTATGATGAACTCATTCTGGATGGGGTTAAAACCCATGAGTTATTTCAGACCCTTGGCATGAAGATATTCAGGCCTGGTATCGTGCTTGAAGGGGGATCTATAGAGAGCAATGGGCGGGGATGTGTTCTTACCACACGACAATGTCTCCTGAATCCAAATCGCAATCCCCATCTCACTCAGGAGGAAATAGAGCACTATCTGTGTGACTATCTGTGTGCAAAAAAGATTATCTGGTTACATGAGGGTATTGCAGGAGATGATACCGACGGACATATTGATGATATCGCACGGTTTGTGAATCCCACCACAGTCGTATGTGCCGTTGAGGAGAATCAGGATGACGTAAATTATCTTCCATTACAGGAAAATTTCAGGATTTTGTCCAAAGAAACCGATCAGAATAATAATCCTTTAACAGTTATTCCAATACCGATGCCTCATCCCGTGAAGGATGAATCAAACCGGTATCCGGCAAGTTATCTCAATTTTTATATTGGAAATGAGGTAGTTCTGGTCCCGGTTTTTGATGATGAACATGATAGTCGGGCTCTTGAGATACTTCGGCCTCTCTTCCCGGATCGTGAAGTTATAGGAATACCGGCACGTGCTATGGTTGAAGGATTTGGAACGATTCATTGTGCGACGCAACAGCAGCCTTCTGCATGATATATCCCATGCAAAGGTTCTTTTTCTTTTGCGGTGGATGTATCTCTGATACAGATGACGTTGATTTCTGAATTTATTGAATTTTTAAAAGAGTACAAAATAGTTGCTCTTGCGATCGCGTTTATCATGGGAGTTGCTGCAACAGCTCTTGTAAAATCATTTGTAGATAACCTGATTATGCCCTTTGTCAGTGTTATTACTCCTTCCGGAGACTGGAAAGAAGCCGTCCTGGCGATCGGTCCTGTCCAGCTTGGCATCGGTCCATTTGCGGCAGAATGTATTAATTTTGTTATCATCGCTCTGGTTGTCTTTATGATCGCCAAATATGTGATGAAAGAAGAGAAGGTTGAAAAGAAGTAAGGATGTCTGTTCAGGATTTTGTTCCGGATGTCTGGTATATGATAGCAGGGAGGATTGCACCCCCTCTCTGTTGTACCCGTCCTGCCCCGGTTCATCAGGTCTTTCGAAAAGCTCTTTACGAGGTCTCTAAAAAAGAGGGGGATATTGATGAGGCGGTACGTCTTCTCCAGGATATCCTGTCACATGCTCCACCTGAATGGATGGTTTTTGATCAGGCAGGACAGCTTCTGAATGTGATCGGGTGGCGCAATTCCTATCATAAAGAGTGGTTTCCACCTGATCGAAAGGTTCATTCATTTAAACCCGGCCGGTGCGGACCCCATGTTGCCCATGCCTATGCTCTCATGCAGGCAGCAGCTGATGATGAGGCACTTATTCTCGTTTCCAGGATCATCTCTGAGGGAGAACAAGATTCGGATGACGTTCATATGGCCAGACTGATTCGTGCATCAATATGTATCTGCCAGGGCAGAATCGATGAAGGAGAAGAAGAACTCAGAATGCTCTCCTCTTCAGAAAACTAAAAAAATACCATTCATAATTATTTTTACTCTGCTCTGCAATCTCATTACATGACATATGATCCCCTCTTAAAAACCGGAACTTCACGACAGGAGATTCTTGATCTTCTTGCAGGTCTGGCACCACCTGACCTTGCAGAACCTTTTGATTCAGGAAGGATTGGTCTGATTATTGAAGGAAAGGAGCGTATCACTAAGATCAGTACCTGTCTTGATGTTACCCCTGCGGTTGTCAGAAAAGCAATTGAAAGCAGAACTGATCTGCTGATTGCTCATCATACTCCTATCTGGACTCCCTTGACTTCCATTGGAGGAGACGATGCCAGACTTTTCTCAATGATTCTCCGGTCGGAGATGAATGTCTATGTGATGCATACGAACTGGGATCATGCACCGGGAGGAGTGAATGATATTCTTGCCGATCTCCTTGGTCTGACTGAGCGTGAGAGTATGTCACTGGGTCTTGTCGGTACCTGCTCACATACGGTAGAAGAGATGGTCAGAATGTTAAAGGCTCCGTTACGGATATGGGGAGTTTTGGAGAAGATACAGAGATTAGCCATTGCAGCAGGCTCCGGGTTTGATAGTGCCCTCATCAAAGAAGCGCAGGATCTGGGAGCTGATGCATTCCTCTCTGCTGAACTTCGGCATTCGGTGTACCGGTCATCACCGCTCCCTCTTCTGGAGTCAACACATTATGCTCTGGAATCTCCTGCAATGCGCGTTCTTGCAGAAAATCATGGATGGGAGTACATCGACGATCTTCCGGTGCTGCTCTCTCTTTCATGAAAAGTCCCATAGACATTCTACATGAAACAAACATACTTGATGAGCGGATGCGAAAGCGCATATCCGGATATTATCGCCATCGGGGAGAAAAAGCCCTTGAAATTGTGGATGATGACCGGGTCAAGCGGTACCGTGATTTCTTTGTAGTGGTTGGAGAGACGGGGGAATATGTTGTTGAGGGAAATTATTGTTCATGTGAAGATTTTCTTCACCGGGGCAACCTCTGCGCCCATATACTTGCAGTATGTATTGCACGGGCAATCGGCAGGTATGAACTGATAGATCTCTGGTATTATCAGGATCTGAAAGAACAGGGAATTATCCCATATAGAATACAAACGGATATCTAAGGCATCGCAGGCAATTTTCATGATGGAAGATGAATATCAACTTGAATATTTTAAGTCTGAAGGTCTGACACGGAACATTTGTACCTCGTGTGGAAAGGCATTCTGGACTCGTGATCCTGATCGGACGGTATGTGGGGATGCTCCCTGCGAACCATACCAGTTTATCGGAAATCCTATCTTCAGGGCAAAAACTGTAGATGAAATGCGGGAAGCATACCTCTCCTTCTTTGAGAAGCAGGGGCATACCCGGATTGACCGGTATCCGGTCGCTGCACGCTGGCGTGATGATATCTATCTGACAATTGCATCGATTGCAGATTTTCAGCCATTTGTTACCAGCGGCGTAGTGCCTCCCCCGGCAAACCCTCTTACCATCTCTCAGCCCTGTATCCGTCTCAATGATCTGGATTCTGTCGGTCGTTCAGGACGTCACCTCACGTGCTTTGAGATGATGGCTCATCATGCGTTCAACTCTGATGAGAAGGAGGTCTACTGGAAAGATCGCACGGTTGAACTCTGTGATCAGCTCCTGACTTCCCTTGGTGCAAATAAAGAGATGGTGACCTATAAGGAGCACCCGTGGATTGGAGGAGGAAATGCTGGTCCAAGTGTGGAGGTCCTGATAGGCGGGCTTGAGGTTGCAACATTGGTATTCATGAGTCTTGGGAAACAGAAGACAGAAAAGCCTCCCATTGAACTTGAAGGAACACCCTATTATCCGATGACGCTCCGGATTGTCGATACCGGGTATGGACTTGAACGGTTTGTCTGGGCATCACAGGGTTCACCCACCATTTATGATGCCGTATTTCCCGAGATGGTCAGTCATGTGATGCAGGAGGCAGGATTTGGTCACCGGCTCCATGATCCGGATTTCATTCATATACTTGGAGAAAATGCGAAGTTCGCAGGTCTTATGGACATATCAGGCCAGCGGATATTCGAGCTCAGACAGAAGGTCGCAGATAAGATCGGCATCCCCCCCGACAAACTTGAAAAGATGATCGCACCGGTTGAGAGCGTCTATGCGATCGTGGATCATACCCGGTGTCTGTCCTACATGCTTGGAGACTGTATTGTTCCGTCAAATGCTAAGGATGGGTATCTTGCAAGACTGGTACTTCGGAGAACACTCCGGATGATGCGGGAACTGGACCTACCTGACGAAAAATTAGGAGATCTGATAGAGCGTCAGATGAAGATCATCGGTCTTTCAAAGTTTGAGCAGGATCCTGATGTGGTCATGGAGATAGTTGACCGTGAGGTTGACAAGTACCGGACAACTATGGAGCGGGGGGCCAGGACGGTTGAGCGTCTTGCACAGACATATAAGAAGAAGTGCGAAAAGATACCGCTTGATGAGATCATCACCTTGTATGACTCACATGGCATTCCTCCGGACATGGTAAAGGATCTTGCAACTTCTCAGGGAGCTGTTGTTGATCTTCCTGATGACTTTTACTCACGGATTGCGAATATGCACTCCGAATCAGAGCAGGTCCAGGAGAAGAACCCGCTTTATGATTATCTTGACCGGCTTGCACATCTTCCCGAAACCAGGAAATTATTTTACGAGCGGCCCGGATCGATGGAGTTTGAAGCGAGAGTTCTGGAGATCTTCGACGGTCAGTATGTCGTCCTCGATCAGACGCTCTTTTATCCGGAAGGAGGAGGCCAGCCAGGTGACACCGGTCTGTTCCTGACGCCTGATGGTCTGACGGTCAGAGTCTGTGATACTATCAAGCTTGGCGAGTCAATCCTTCACCGTATCGACGGGGGGATTGTAAGAAAAGGGGATATGATCCGTGGTATCCTCGATGAGGATCGCAGATTATCCCTCATGCGGCACCACACCGCAACCCACATTCTTCTCCATGCGGCAAAAGAAGTGCTTGGTGCTCATATACATCAGGCAGGTGCCCAAAAGGGTGAATATAGTTCACGGATTGATATCAGGCACTATAAGCACATCACTCCTGAAGAGCTTAAAAAGATAGAGGTTGTTGCAAACCGCCTGGTTATGGCAAACAGCTCCACCTCAATCGCATGGGAAGATCGTACTGATGCAGAACAAAAATACGGCTTCTGCCTGTACCAGGGAGGTGTCCCGCCCGGGTCACGGATTCGTGTGGTTAAGGTTGCCGGTGATATTGAAGCCTGTGCCGGAACACATTGCGCCCATACCGGAGATGTTGGAACTATCTCCATCATCCGGGTCGAGCATGTACAGGATGGGGTGGAACGGCTCGAGTTCGCCGCTGGTATAGCTGCAATCCAGCATAAACATCATCAGGAAGATCTTCTGAACCGATCTGCAGAGGCATTTTCAGTGCAGGTTGAAGCACTCCCGGCAACTTCCAAACGATTCTTTGAAGAGTGGAAGGAGCAGAGAAAGGAGATTGAAAAACTCTCCTCACGCATTAGTGAACTCGAAAGCAAAAACCTTGAGGCTGTTGATTATAATGGGATTTCAGTCCTTGTCAAACGGCTTGATCTTCTAAACCCGGAACTGGTCAAAGTGGCGACCGGTATATCTGATAAAGGCGGCATAGCCATCCTTG
>NZ_JAIWNS010000149.1 GCF_020216685.1 Methanospirillum hungatei
GCATGCCATTACTGGGAACTGTGTATCCCGCTTCCTGGAATACATATCCTCTTTGACATTATTGATGAAAAAATCGGATGGATACTTCGATCCCGGCTGTTTCCCTGGATATTCGGTCTGATATGTCTCTTAGGTCTTACGTATTTTCTCATAACCGAACCACTCCCTAGTTACCGGGTCCTAGAGGGTGAGGATTCACAACTGATTACCGTCCTTTCTGTATACCTGATCCTCATTACCGCAGCAATCCTGCACGTCTTTGGTCATGCCCTTGCCTGCAAAGGTTATGGGAGAGAGATTGGAGATGCCGGTCTTCTCCTGTATTATGGCATGCCCTGCTTGTATATTGATACGTCTGATATCTGGATGGCTGACCGGAGATCACGGATTATCGTCTCCCTGGCTGGACCGGCCGTAAACCTCTTCATCGGGTCTGTCTGTTCCCTTCTGGTCATGGGATTTCCGGATAGCGACGCAAGTTCACTTATCTGGAGAGTTGCCTTCCTCTCGTTTGTCGTTGCCCTTATAAACCTCAATCCCCTTCTTGAATTTGACGGGTATTATGCCCTTGCCGATCTTCTTGAAGTCCCGGACCTTCGGGAACGGGCATTCTCCTTTCTTCGGACCTGGGGATCGAACCGGACCCGGTTAAGCAGAGAAGGATGGTTTTTTCTCATATATGGCACTGCATCTGCGGTTTGCACCCTGGCAATTGTGATTGTCGGCATGTACTTCTGGACAGAGCATATGACCTACCTTATTAGTGAACTTGGAAAAGACCGGTGGGAGATGGATCATGTCCTTGCTACGTTCGCGATTGTTATCGTCTTTGTTCCCTTCTTTGCCGGGATGGTAATCAGTGGAGCCCGAAATATTATTCAGAAAATCCAACATCAATCAAAGAACAATGGTCCCGCACCTACCAGGAATGAGCAGGTATATGAAAAAAGAGCACTTACCCGTCGGATATCGAAATGAATGATATCTCTCTAAAAAAATGAGGATTGATTAACCCTACTATGCTTAATTCACTCTTCGGTCAGTTCTTCAGGTTCCTCTCCCCGATCACAGAAATTATCCTCATCTACATCGCTCCAGAGCGGACAGCCCGGGCAACTGCAATGGAACCCTTTCGGACAGGTCCCTGCAAGAGCATCTGCTTTTTCCTGTGTCTCTTCATCGATCAGTGTCAGATTTCCTGCACTATCGGTAATATACTTCTTCTCTTCGCTTTGTGTGGCAAGGAGGGGGTCCTGGCATCCGTCCCGTCCTGTTGAGGGAGCAGCCAGGACAAATCCGCTTATCATACTAATCAGGCACAACACCTGAAAAATTGTCAATATGTGTTTCGTATTCATAGGTACTCCTTATGCAATCAAGTTCCGAACCATTCTCCGGATAAATCCTCTAAACTGATATATGTGGACCATTACCAGAACGGTCATGAGTAATCCTGACCAGTCATGAATATCAGTGATCAGAGCGACCGGAACCTGGCGGTACGTCAGACCCAGAGCAGGTATCAGACCCGGCCATTTGATAAGACCAGTCACCACACAGATGACGGTTACGATGAGGAGGAGAAGACTGGTGATTCTGATGACCATTTTTCTACTCATAATTCCTTACTCCGGTTGTTGTTATACGGGTTTTGCACTGTATGAACCAGATCTCATGAATCGCTGATAAAGCAGATTCAAAAGTATACAAAATAATGGATATGAACATATAAAAAAGCATAATCCGCCAGGTTCGCCCTTACAACCATCCGGTTCAGAGGGGGGAGGTGGGAGCAGGACCGGTCAATAGAATCCCTTATCCCCTCTCAATGAAAATCTGATGAGGAGAGGCAGTACGTCTGATTTTGAGTAGGATATCTACTGCGGTATCACCATGACGTTTCCGGATATTGAGACCATTCAAGGGCTATCAAGTGAGCAGGTAGCAGAACGGATACGGATATATGGATATAACGAACTTCCTGAACACAAGAAAGACGGCATTGCTGAGATCATTCTTGAAGTTGCCAGAGAACCGATGTTTCTCCTCCTGGTAGTAAGTGGTTGTATCTACTTTTTCCTTGGTGATATCACCGAAGCAGTCATGCTCATGAGTTTTGTGCTGGTCATCATCGGTATTACCGTATACCAGGAGCGAAAGACTGAACGGGCACTTGAGGCCCTCCGAAACCTCTCAAGTCCCCGGGCTCTGGTAATAAGAGACGGGCAGCAGAGGCGGATTGCAGGACGGGAGGTTGTTCCGGGCGATATTCTCATTCTTGCCGAGGGGGATCGGGTTCCTGCCGATGGAATTCTCCTCTCGTCGAATAATATCACGGTTGATGAATCACTCCTCACCGGTGAATCGGTCCCGGTTCGAAAGATTGCCTGGACTGAAGGGCTGAAAGAGCGGGCTTTGGGCGGAGATGATCAGCCCTTTGTATACTCAGGAACCCTCGTGGTCCAGGGTCAGGCTCTTGCAGAAGTCAGAACCACCGGGTCAGGAACAGAGATGGGGAAGATCGGCACTGTCCTTGATGAAGTGTCGCGGGATGATACGAGACTGAAACGGGAGATAACCTTGATGGTGAAGATCATCGCAACATGCGGCCTTCTTCTCTGCCTTATCATCGTTATCACCTATGGAATCGGCCGGGCAGACTGGATATCAGGACTTCTTGCAGGAATTACTCTTGCGATGGCGATCCTTCCGGAAGAGTTCCCGGTGGTTTTAACGGTTTTTCTTGCACTTGGTGCATGGCGAATCTCGCAGAAGCATGTTCTGACCCGTCAGGTATCTGCAATTGAGACGCTGGGTGCTGCATCAGTTCTCTGCGTAGACAAGACCGGGACGCTTACGCTTAATAAAATGACCGTTCAGTCCTTTTTCGCAGATGATAAATTCTGTGAACATGATAGTGCCGGCGAAAATTCTGTCCCTGATTCCTGTCATGAACTCTCTGAATACGCCATTCTTGCCTGTAAGAAAGATCCGTTTGATCCCATGGAAAAGGCACTTATGCAGCTCTCTGATGGGGATTTTGGAAGAACAGAGCATATACACAAAGACTGGAGACTTATCACCGAATACCCCCTCTCTTCTGAACTCCTCGCGATGTCCAATGTCTGGGAATCTCCGGACGGATACGAGTTTATCATCGCCGCGAAAGGTTCTCCTGAGGCGATTGCTGACCTGTGCCATTTCTCAGAGCAGGAGCAGAAAAAACTGGCAGAACAGATAGAGATGATGGCATCACGGGGACTTCGGATTCTTGGCGTTGCAAAATCATCATTTTCAATCTCTGAGCTCCCGCGTATCCAGCATGACTTTGTTTTCACCTTCCTTGGCCTTATCGGGTTTGCAGATCCGGTCAGACCAGGGATCGCAAAAGCCGTGCGGGAATGTTATGCTGCCGGTATCAGGATCATTATGATAACCGGTGATTACCCCCGGACAGCCCAAAATATTGCAGATCAGATTGGGCTTTTGCATACCGATACTACGGTTACCGGGACTATGCTTGCCGAATGCTCGGATGATGACCTCAAAGAGCGGCTCAAAACAGCTACTGTGTTTGCACGGGCCGTTCCTGAACAGAAACTCCGGATTGTCAGGGCCCTCAAAGCGAATAATGAGGTTGTTGCCATGACCGGTGACGGGGTAAATGATGCACCGGCTTTGAAATCTGCAGATATAGGAATTGCCATGGGAGGAAGGGGCACTGATGTTGCCCGTGAAGCATCCTCACTCGTGCTCCTTGATGATAATTTCACCTCAATCGTCTCTGCAGTGCGACTTGGCCGGAGGATATATGACAACCTCAAAAAAGCAATGGCCTATATCTTCTCAATCCACATTCCAATCGCAGGAATGTCACTCATTCCGGTTATTTTTGACATGCCACTCATTCTCATGCCGATGCATATCGTCTTCCTTGAACTCATCATAGACCCGACCTGTTCTATCGTCTTTGAGGCAGAGAAAGAAGAACAGGACATTATGAACCGGCCGCCCAGAACTGCGGATGAACGGCTCTTCACACCAAAGACCCTCTTTCTCAGCCTGATGCAGGGGGTTGTTGTTCTCGGTGTTGTGATGCTCGTGTATCTTCATTCCCTGATGAGCGGGCTTTTAGAGACAGAGGTGCGTACCATGACTTTTATCACCATTGTGATCGCAAACCTGCTCCTCATTCTCACAAACCGTTCCTGGTCAGAGACGATAGTATCTACGATTCGAACACCAAATACGGCCATGCGATGGGTATTTGCAGGAACAATCTCCAGCCTTGTCCTGATTCTTGCAATACCAGCCCTCCGGGATCTCTTCAGATTTTCTCTGATCCCAGCCGAAGGAATTCTCACCTGTGTGCTCGCTGCCAGTGTGAGTGTGCTCTGGTTTGAGGCATGGAAACTCTGGAACAATGCAAGAGATCAAAGCCATCAAATTTCATTGCAGAAAACTTAAAAAAATGGAAAAGAAGGAAACGAAGGAGAAAAGAAAAAACGAAAAAAAGATCAGAAGCGGTGGCCATTCCCATGCCCATGGGATCCTGACCGCCCGCCATGGCCAAATCTCATCCCTGCCTGATGATGCATACCGGTTCCATCAAGAGGTCTGACTCCGTTGTTCGGACAGTTCTCCAGGATGCATGTTCCATTCCCTGAACACGGGCCATATCCGGCTTGTAACTGACCATTCTGATGAGAGAGGCCATAGTGATACCCGGTCCCGTCCGTGGGCCCTGTCTTTCCTGCACCAGATACCGGTAGAGCTACCAGGAGCATGACCAGAACCGCAAGAAGTCCGATGCTCATAAGACCTATTGCTCTTTGGTTCATGTGACTCACCTTTTCAGATTTTTCCCGTACTGCATTCCGGTTCCATCACGGGGCGGGGTTTGATTGTTCGGGCAGTCTGCCTGTGGGCAATCCGGATTTGGACAGACCCCGGTCCCCGCTGAACCATCGCCATTCTGCAGCATAATACCATTTCCATTTCCACCTTGTCCGGCTGCTGATACCGGGAAAGTGGCTCCTAAGGCAATAAGGCCCAGGATTAGGATTACGACTATTGCTTTCATATCTTTTCCTGACCGCCTGAGCGGTGCATACATCCCTCTCGGCTTTGTCCGGATATATAGGGATAAAATGGGAGAAGTTCATGCCATGAACCTCATGGGTACACAGGGTAGAACTTGATAACCATGGCCGGCCTATGAATGAGTGGGATGAATATGAATCCGGAAAGACCAGATGACCGGACAATCCTTACGAGCTCAGATCCAGAGTTTATATCAGAATTATCCGAATATCTTGATGTTCTCGCAAGCCCCGTCCGTCTCCAGATCCTCTCATTTATCGGAAGAAAACCCAGGACAGTCAGGCAGATCTCACATGAGATCGCAACCAGCTATGAAAATACCAAAAAACACCTGGCAAAACTGCTCTCGCTCGGCATCATCCGAAAAGAGATAGGAGTATCTGATGAACCGGTAAACATGGGTCAGCCGGTTTTTTATTATACGCTTGTCCCAGACGGTCTCTCCCATGCTGCACATAATCTCACGCTGTTCAGCCTGGTTGCCGGAACGAGTGCCCCGGACCTTTCAAAGCAGGTACTAGCCGCACAGAGCAGCCTGCACACCATTCTCCCCGCAGGACCCGGCCTTGTCATCATGAATGGTTCAGAGCAGGGAAGAATGATTGAACTGACTGAACCAGTATACCGGGTCGGAAGAATTGAAGAGGGATGGAACGGAATCTCTCCTGAACAGGCCCTTCTTCTGAATGATGAATACAGATCGGTCAGCCGGGTGTCACGGCCTCATGCATGGGTAAAAAAGCAGGCCGGGTTCTGGACAATAGCGGATGGGAACAGTAAAGGGGGAACCTATGTGAATGGTAAACCAATCGCTCATGAACCCGTAGTTTTGCAGGACGGCGACAGAATAGAACTCTCACCAGGAACCCTTGGGGTAACCTTTACCTTTCATTCAGGAGATACCAATCCGGATCATACCCCATGAACACTACCATCCTCCCCGGCCCGGATATCTCTCTCCGAAAGAAATCACGGTACATGTGGGGAGTTCTGACTATCCATCTTCTCCTTGCACTCCAGTACCTTCTGGTTGAGTTTCTGTTTCTGTCAGTCCCGATTAAGCACGGACATGGAGGAGGACAGGGGATGGGGAATGCGATAAACGTCTCCCTCCCTTCATTCTCCATCCTCTTCATGCTTTTGATACTGTGCCATATCATCTCTCTTATAGGGGCCCGTCTTTCAATTCGCTTCATTATTGGATCTGGATTTGGTCTGGTTATCACCGCCACCCTGACGTTAGGACTTCTGCTCTTCTCCCGCCAGTCAATGAACCTTCTTGAGACGGTCTATGCTCATGCGATACTCGTTATCCTTTCACTTGTCTGTTCTCTTCTCATCGGGGTGTATATGGTGATCAGTGAGGTGCGGAAAGGTCATAGGAGTGAAGATAAACCTCCGGAACGGGATTTATCGTCCTTTCCCCTGCCGATGAACCGATACAGAAATGTCAGACCCATAGGAGAAGGGGGTGTTGGCACGATCTGGTATGCAGAACGAATGGGTGATGGAAGGCCTGTCGTCGTGAAAGTCCCTCGAAACGATGATGAAATGACCGGTCTTTCATTTATGCAGGAGATTAGTATCTGGAAAGATCTGGAGCACCCCCATATTGCAACGCTTCTTTCTGCAAATATCCTCCCCGTTCCCTATATTGAGATAGAATACTTCCCTCAATCGGTAGCAGACCTGAAAACCCCGGTGCCAACCGGACAGGTATTGCAGATTATTCAGGGTCTTGTATCAGCTCTTTTATACGCTCATGGCCGGGGAGTTACCCATTGTGATATAAAACCGACAAATATTCTTCTGAATCATGAAGGGATGGTAAAACTCACAGACTGGGGGCTTGCACGGTCAGGAAGAGACCGGTGGTCAGTATCCGGGTTTTCTCCAACCTATGCAGCACCAGAGCAGCGTTCGGTGTATTCAGAATGCACCGCTCCAACGGACATCTGGCAGGTTGGAATGGTATGTGCCGAACTCCTCACCGGGAGTCCCAAGATCCCGTCCGGAACAGAGCCTGTCTTTCAGACCGATGAAGGAGTGAAATTATTACCAATTATTCTGAAATGTCTGGCACCAGACCAGGCCGGACGGTATCAGTCGATCCAGGAACTTTCAGATGATCTTGAGAGGATTGCTTCTTAAAGATGGGATTATTGATTATTCAATCAGGCCATTACATATCCCCGGTTTTAACAGATGTTCCCCCGTATTGGGCTCAACATGAATCGTAACACATGCCCTTGGAAATTCCAGTTTCAGATCTTTCTCCAGGTGCTCGGTAAAATCATGAGACTGTTCCACGGTGATATCTTTATCCAAAACAAGATGCAGGTCAATAAAAATCTCCGGACCTGCCCTCCGGGTCCGTAATCCATGGAAATTAACATATTCAGACTGATGGTCACAGATGATGGAAGTGATTCTGGATACTTCCTTTTCAGAAAGACGGAAATCAATCAGGTCTTTATATGATTTCACGGTCAGATCATATGCTGCCTTCATGATAACCAGAGCAATCCCTATTGCAACAATTGAATCCAGAAGATGAATCCCGGTCAGCCATATAAGAATAAGACCAGTCATGACACCGATTGAGGTATATATATCAGTCCGAAGATGCCAGGCATCACTTTCTAATGCAATAGACTCTGTTTTCTGAGCAATTTTCATGAGTCTGGCGGATACAAACGCATTTACACAGGCTGAAATCCCCATGACTGCAATTCCTGCCCACATCAATACCGGGTTCATCGGTTCATAGGACGGTGCGAGAATTTTTTGGATTGCTTCATTGATGATAAGAATTGCAGCGATAAAAATCAAAATCGCTTCAATCATTCCGGAAACAGATTCATACTTCCCATGCCCGAACTGGTGCTCTTCGTCTGGTGCCTCTCCGGATTTTCTCACCGAAAAAAAGGCAATAACTGAAGCCAGAAGATCCATCCCTGAATGAATCGCTTCAGAGATGATGCTCACCGATCCAAGAGCAAATCCGACAATGAACTTTATGAGGACGAGAACAGAATTTGAACATACAGAGAGGAGGGCAGTTTTTTCTTTCTCGTTATTGAGAGCACTATTGTGAGATGTCATGGGTTATCGAACTTTAAATTGTGACTTTTCCTAACTCTGAAATAATTCACTCAAATTTTGAATACATGATGCTCCATTCAATCTTAAAGGTTTTCAATATATAAGAGGAACAATGAGAAAAAAAGTGAGACTTATTATTACCGCCATTTGTATGAATGTCGGGACCGTGCGATCCGGTGGACGGATGACAGGATTGTCAGATTGGAGATTGCAACAGACATTACCGACAGAAAGAACGTATAAGTGACCATTCGCACAAATCACAAAGCCGGATGGATCGGTTTGTATTGACCGACGTCATTACCCATATATCTGAATTATACGCCAGATCAGACAGATTCACATACTCTTTCTTACTGATAATATGGTTATTCCTACGATATGCCGGGCTAAAGCTTACCTTTATATGTTCATCTGACAAAAATTAATCCTCACCTGAGAGAGACCATGAAGACCATTGCTGCCATAACCGACTGGTTTGACAACGCAACTATCGGACGGAAGATTACCCTCATCTGCCTGATTCTGGTCATTATCCCGACCCTTGTCCTGGGATATGTCGCCTACACCAGTGCAGAGTCCGCGATTCACGAAAGTATAAAGACCAACCTGGAAGTTCAAAGTCAGGATCTGGAGGAGGCGACAAAAACCGCATATGAACTTACCCTGGTTAAAGTGAAGAGTGACCTGAATGTTCTGCATGAGAATTTTTACGCGAAGGGGAAACCAGAGATCGTAGGCGGGAACCTGATGCTGGGATCGTCCTACAAGGTCAATGATAACTTTGAGATCGTTGACCATGTCCAGAACCTCCTCGGCGGAGCGGCAACCATATTCCAGAAGAAAGGCGATCAGGCGATTCGTATCTCCACCAATGTCATCGGTGAGGATGGAAAACGTGCCATCGGAACCCCGGTGTCACCGGCAGTCTATGATGCCGTCATCAATAAAGGACAGACCTATTACGGCACGGCAACGGTCGTCGGAAAGAAGTACATCACCGCCTACGAACCGATAAAGAACGCTGCAGGAGAGATCATCGGTATCCTCTTTGTGGGAGTTGAGGAGGGCTCCACCATCGGTATCCTGCAGGATCAGATCAAGAGTAAGAAGATAGGTGAGAACGGGTATGTCTTTGTCCTTGACAGTACCGGCCAGGCTCTTATTCACCCGACCAGGGAAGGAAAGAACGATTCAGATCTTCCATTCATCAAAGAGATCATAACCAAAAAGAAAGGATACCTGGAATATTCCTGGGATGGAAGAGATAAAATTGCAGTGTTCAGTTATTTTGAGCCATTTGACTGGATCATCGTTGCAAATGCCGACTATCATGACTTCACCGGTCCCATTGATGCCATCCGCAATACCATCTTCCTGGTTGTAATTCTGGGAATCATCGGTGGGTTTATCGTTGCCACCCTCTTTGGAAGATCCATATCCACCCGGATGGATGAACTGGTCACGTTGGCAAGACAGGTCCGTGACGGGAACCTCGTCGCTCAGACAGACCGGGTGTATTCAAAGGATGAGATCGGCATCCTCTCCCAGGCGTTTTCAGATGTTGTCCATACATTCCTCCAGTTCAGGGATGAGATCCGGACCCTGAGCACGGCTGCAGCATCCGGAGATCTGAAAACCAGAGGGGATAGCAGGAAATTCCAAGGTGATTATGCCCTCATCATCGATGGAGTCAATGAGACCGTGGATGCGATGGCTGTTCCCCTCAATGAAGCCATGATTCTTTCCAAACGGTACGCAACCGGTGACTTTACGGCACGAATGAACCCTGACCTCCAGCTGAAAGGGGAGTTTATAACATTCAGGGATGCCCTTGATACTATTGGTATTGATGTGTCCAAGGCTCTTGCAGCGGTTCATGCACAGATGAAGGAACTGACAGAAGAGATGATCGAGGTCAGTAAACGGGTTGATGAAGTCAATGCTGAGACAAACACCGCTCATAAGAGTATTGAGGATGTATCAGAAGGAGTCGGACAGGTAGCATCCATCGCCTCTGCAGTAAATGACCTGGCAGACAAGAGTGGGATGGCAACGCAGCAGATCCTGACCGCCATGCAGGACCTTGCAACCACGGTCTCTTCAGTTGCAGCAAAGATGGAGCATGTATCGGTGCTGACCAATATGGCTGCAGAACTCTCAGAGAAAGGAAAAGATGCTGCAGGTCTTGCTGAGAAGGGGATGCATGGGATCATGGAGTCATCTTCAGAGATAGAGGAGATGAACCAGCAGATCAGTGGTCAGATGCAGGAGATCAACAGGATTGTTGATATTATCAGCTCCATTGCAGAAGAGACAAATCTGCTTGCCCTCAATGCTGCAATCGAGGCCGCACGGGCAGGAGAAGCAGGACTTGGCTTTGCCGTCGTTGCAGCGGAGGTCAAGGAACTTGCGAACGAATCACAAAAATCTGCAGAGAATATCGCATTAATCATCTCCGACCTCCAGAAGAAATCTGGTGCCATGGCAAAGGCAGTCCAGAACTCGATGGTCGAGGTCAAGAGCGGGAATACTGCCGTTGGTGAAACACTGGCAGTCTTTAATGAGATTGTTGAGTCTATCTCCACGATCAACTCGAATATGAGTGAGGTTGCCGCAGCAAGTGAGGAGCAGGCTGCATCGGTAGAAGAGGTCACGGCCACGGTGAATGAATTCAGTGATATGGTGCAGCAGACGGCAAAGGAGTCGGTCGGTCTTGCAGCAGCAAGTGAGGAGTCATCAGCAGCCGTCGGACAGATCACCCAGATGGTAGCCCAGGTAAATGAGTCTATGGAGCGGATTGGTCAGACTACCGATCGGGCTGAAAAAGCGGTGGCCAGGATCAAGGAAGAGATGGACCAGTTTACCTTTTAATTTTTTATATTCAGGCACGTGAGATGAGTGAGAAAGTCACGACCCTATTTGTCGCCAGGAATATAGTATCTGATGGGTGATATCGACATCCGTGGTTTTGTTTCACCTGATGCAGGTCTTCTTGATCTCACCTGACGAAAATATATCCTGAAGAACTCTGAGGAAGCGGTCGATGTCGTGTAGAAAAGAGTAAAGACGCGAGGAATTAAAAGTTGCGATCCACCGATGCAGCATACACATGAGAGACTTGAGATTCTCCTTGTGATTTCAAGGGCACTATCACCCTCATCAACGAGTTGATGTATTAGAGAAGATAAAAATCGCGGTATCTGATGCAGTAAATCCAAGTTCAATCCGTTTTTGTGAAACCTCTTCTATGTAAAACCTCGTCTCTCTCCATTCATCCCCGTCAATCCGCTCAATAGTACCTGATTCAATATTTTATAAATACATTCAGAAATTCTTTTGATTGCTGCTCGAGTTCTGCATCTTTGATAAGGTCACGACGATGAGTGATGGCAGCATGCTGTTCCTTTATCCAGTCAGCAAGTAAATTATCAGAGTGTTTTTGCAATATCTCAGGGAATTTATAGGCAATAACCACGTTGAACACCTCGGGATAAACATCTCATCATCTTCCAAACAATATAAATACTACGATATGATCTCCACAAAAAAGCATCAAAACACTTATGTTACAGAAAATAATACGTTAGGTTACGTACAGGCCTGAAATGAACAGTACTTTTTCAAAGGACCATACATCTGCACTTCATGTCCTTGTCGTGGATGATGAAGAAGACGTCAGATTAGCAACCGCTGAGTACCTGGCTGTGTTGCATAATGTTAAAGCTGACCTTGCCGGATCAGGAGAAGAGACGCTGTCACTCCTTCGTAATACCCGGTATGACGCCATCATATCAGATTATGAGATGGAGGATATGAGTGGGATTGACCTCCTGAAAACTATCAGGGCACGGGGCGACGATACTCCGTTTATCATATTCACCGGACGGGGCCGGGAAGAGGTCGTCATCGCTGCATTTGAGAACGGGGCAGACGGGTATGTCATGAAAGGGGGCGAAATTAGATCGCAGTTTGCTGAACTTGCCCAGAAAGTGACCAGCATCGCCCAGAAAAAACAAACCGAGAAAGCCCTCAGTGAGATACAAGATCAGTTCAGGGATATCTATATTAACTCACCAATAGCGATCGAACTCTATGACAAGGATGGCAGACTACTGGGGATCAATCCTGCCTGCTGTGATCTGTTCGGTGTATACTCATCAGATGATGTCCGTGGTTTTTCCCTCTTTGATGATCCGAATGTACCCAAAGAGAGGCTTGATGCGTTAAAGAAAGGGGAGACCGTACGATATCGTTCTGTCTTTGACTTTGATCTGGTAAAAAACCTGCAATTATATCCAACCAGCAAGGCAGGAAAAATTACCATCGATGTGCAGATTACCCCGATGTATCATGGCGATCACCAGTTATCAGGATACCTGGTCCATGTCGATGATGTCACTGAAGAAACCCATGAAAAAAAAAAAAAAAAAAA
>NZ_JAIWNS010000150.1 GCF_020216685.1 Methanospirillum hungatei
GGGTACAGAGTTTGAACAGTACTAAAGGAATTTAAGGTTGTAACGATCTCCATTATAATATATATTATTTTATATAATATTAAATCTTTCTCTATGAAATTCTCATTGAAGGATTTCCCATATCACTAGAAATTCAGACAGAGCCGTTTTCAAATACTCCCTAAACCAACTGATAAACAGTACGTATAACTGTTGATTATCAGTTGTTAATTAGGAAGTGAAATTAAATAAAAATAAATAACAGGAAGTCAATTTGTTATTGCATGATCGGTAAATTTTCAATGGGGATCATTACTCTTGTGCTGGGAGCAATGCTTCTCTGTGGGACAGTATCAGCTGCTGATGTAACACTTCCTGAGCACAGTGCAGATCGTCTATTAATTGGGACCACAACCAGTCTTGATGCAACCAAACTTCTTGATGTACTTGCAGAGAAATTTGAAGCTGCAAACAATGTCGATGTACAGTGGGTTGCAGTAGGAACTGGTCAGGCTCTTGAATATGGTAAGAACTGTGATGTGGACATTGTCATGGTCCATGACCGTGTTGCCGAAGATAAGTTCATCGATGAAGGTTTTGGAGTTGATCGTCGTGTCTTTGGATATAACTACTTCCTCCTTGTCGGACCTGAAAACGACCCGGCAAAGGTTTTTGGACTGAATGGAACTGAAGCATTCATGGCAATAGAAAAGGCTGCAGGACAGGATCCATCAATTGTCTTTGTATCCCGTGGAGACAACTCCGGAACCCATTCACGTGAAAAACTTCTCTGGAAATTAGGTGGATATGACTATGCAGAGATCAACACATCACCCTGGTATCGTGAAGCCGGCGCTGGAATGGGTCAGACCCTTTCCATGACAAATGAACTTCAGGGATACACCTTAAGTGATTCTGCATCTTGGGGAACATATCAGAGCAATCTTACTCTTGTTCCGCTCGTTGAGAATGATCCAGCTTTCTTGAATGTCTATGCAGTCATGCGGGTTGATGACAAAGTCTGTCCTGATGTCAATACAGAGATGGCCAAGAAGTGGATCAATTTCATGATAAGTGATGAAGTTCAGGACTTGCTCTCTGTATATGGCGTAGAAAAGAACGGTGTTCCATACTTTAACCCAGGTCGTGGCAATGCAGCGATCATGGGAGTCACCAACGAAGAGACCAAAGATCCGGTTGTATAACCCAATCTTCTTTTCTTTTTCTAACCAACACAAATTATGAATGATCTGCTTACCGGTATCCAAACAGCATTTCTGCTGATACTAACAGCAGATTCAGAAGTGCTGGATATTACCTTCAGAACTCTTCAGATTACCTTTTCATCGGTTCTTATCAGCACAATAATTGCAATCCCCCTTGGAGCGATTATTACTTTCAATGAATTTTGGGGAAAAAAGAGTCTTATCAGCGTAATACAAACATTGTACGCCTTACCTACCGTCATTGTCGGACTATTATGTTTCATGATACTCTCACGGTCCGGACCACTCGGTACATTAGGGTGGATGTTTACTCCGAACGGTATGGTATTTGGTCAGACCATTCTGATTATTCCGATTATGACCGGGCTTACAATTGCAGCACTCCAGGCAATCGATCCGATTATTACCGATACTATCAGATCTCTTGGGGCTACCCGGTTTCAGTTTCTGAAAAGTCATCTTCGGGAGGCACGATTCACGATCATGGCGGCAGTAATTATTGGATTTTCACGAGCCATCTCTGAAGTCGGTACGGCCATCATGATTGGTGGAAATATCAAAGGCCATACCCGGGTTTTGACGACCGCGATATCTCTCCAGACGTCCATGGGTAATTTTAATCTCTCACTGGCTCTTGGTATTATCCTTCTTGTGATTGCACTCATTATCAATCTCTTCATGGGAATTGTCCAGAACAGGTAGGAATGGATGATTGACATAGCAGATATTACAAAAACATTTGACAAGAATACCGTCCTTACCGGTGTGTCTGAAACTATCAGAAAGGGAGAGATCTTTGCAATCATTGGCCCATCAGGACAGGGAAAGACCACGTTACTTCGGATTCTGGGTCTCCTTGAAAAACCAACAACAGGAGATGTACTTCTGGAAGGCAAATCCATTGTCAAGCTTTCAGATAATGATCCGGTTCGAAGACGTATCGGAATGGTCTTTCAAAACCCGGTTGCGTTCAAAGACTCAGTCTATCATAACATTGCTCTCGGCCTTCATTATCGGGGATTTGGTAAAGAGGAGATTCGAGAGAGAGTTCTTCAGAAACTTGATGAGATCGGACTTTCGGGATATGAGGAGAGAAAGGCGACAACCCTTTCAGGTGGAGAAAAACAAAGGGTATCTTTAGCCAGGATAATGGTGACTGGACCTGATATCCTGATTCTAGATGAACCTACTGCCAACCTTGATCCTGTTTCAACCGAAGTTATCGAAGATCTCATCCGCCATTATAATAAGAAACTTGGCACAACCGTCATCTTGTCCACACACGATCTCATACAGGGGCAGCGACTTGCTGATCGGGTTGCGGTTATGATGAACGGACATTTTATCCAGTCAGGAACAATTTTTGATGTATTTACCCGACCCTGTTCTGTTGATGTAGCGAAATTTATCGGGATTGGAAATATTCTGGTTGGAAAAGTCATCCGAAAAGAAGATGGATTATCTGTCATTCTGGTCCATGACGTCGAGATCCATGCAATCAGTAATGCCCCGGCAGGAACCAACGTTAGAATCGCAATACGGCCAGAAGAGATAACCCTGCATACTGGTCCAGACCGATGGTCAAGTGCCAGGAATGTTATCTTCGGAACCATTGAAGCGGTGAAACCATTTGGTATCATCAGTCATGTGAATGTCAAATCAGGAGAACTGACATTATCGGTTCAGGTAACGTGGCAGTCTATTCGTGAGCTGGATCTTAAACCGGGTGTTGAAGCAGTCTTATCATTTAAGGCCCCTTCAGTCCATATAATGCCGGAAGAGAATGGAAATGAGTGCATCTGAGAGGCCATTTCTCCACCATTCATACATCCTTTCAGAACTTGCCGGCTCAGCAGGAAATTTTGGGACGGTTCTTCCCCTTCTTTTCGCCGTTTCAGTATCATGCGGAATGAATATCTCGATTATGCTTCTTTGGGCCGCTGCATGGTATATCATAACAGGTCTCTATTACCGGATTCCCATCCCGGTTGAACCGCTAAAAGCTGTTGGTGCCATTGCTATTGCTGAGTCAGTCACTCCTCACCTGATTGCTGCTTCAGGTATTGTTATGGGGATCATCTGTTTGTGCATCGGATTTTTTGGATGGATGGATCGTGTCAGACAGGTCATTCCTGAACCGGTTATCAGGGGGGTACAGCTTGGCCTTGCACTCATTTTTATTAAAAGTGCAATTCCCGGTTTTATTCTGCCCGATATTTCCTTTGCATTATTATCTGTGAGTATTGTGGGAGCATTTTTCCTTACACGGAGAGTTGTGAAAATTCCGGATCTCTCTGCCCTGACCATAATTGTATCAGGATTTTTCGTTGCTATTTTTAGTGCAGGATTTCCATCTTTCATCTCAATTCCTGTTCCTCTTCTTGAAATTCCATCACCAAATGATTTTTTTTATGCAACTATCCATTTTGTGCCCCCTCAGCTCCCCCTGACCCTGACAAATGCGATCCTGGCAACATCTCTCCTGGCACATGATTTATTTAAAAGAGAAGAGAACCCAGATACAATTTGCAAAACGGTCGGTATGATGAGTCTCTCTGCGTCGCTCTGTGGAGGATTTCCGATGTGTCATGGTGCCGGGGGGCTTGCTGCTCATTACCGGTTTGGTGCAAGGGGCGGGCTTTCATTACTATTTGGGGGAGTGCTCCTATTTATGATAGGAATTCTCTGTTCGGACCTGGAGATTTCAGGTGCCCTTCCTGTTGGTATGTTCGGGGTTCTTCTTATTGTGGTAGCCGTTGAACTTGCAAAACATGGACTAAAAACAGATAATATTATTGTTTCAGGCTTGATTGCCGTGCTTGCGGTTCCATTTGGTCTTGCTATCGGGTTTTGTGCAGGCCTGATTCTTGCGTGGGTACTTATACACCGAAAGAACCATCTCACACCATGATTGGAGTTAATATTGCTCAGTTTTCGCAACCAACCAATAATCAAACCACCATTTCATGCCCACTAATGAGACGATGAATAAACTGGTTACTCCATTCGCAAGCATGACAGGAATATCGCCGCTTACTACTCCGTAAATCATCCAGAGAAAAACGCCAACAAGAAGCAGAAATAAAAGACCCCAGGAGAGATCATGTGCAGACCTGCTTTTCCATGTTTTAACAACCTGGGGAAGAAATGCTATCGTGGTGCATATACCTCCGATATACCCGGTATAAAGCAGCATATCCATACCAGATATCTGTTCAGTACCATATAGGGGTATTGAGAATCAGGAATGAAATCTTTCGTCCGCACTAATTTCAGGAACATTTTGTTGTTTATCTTCAAGCCACCCTGCTTTTGAATCCGGATATGCATCAAATTTCGGAACATATGGTTTCATATCGAGTAGCGGAGGCCCGTCCAGAATATCCACATCCCGGATGAAAAGTCGAGTTTCTTTCACATCTATTAACCGAATCACTGAAAACCCGATCCAATTTGGTCTTCGGGGAGCCCTGGTTGCAAAAAGACCTCTTTTTGTGGTATCAAAATATGGTGTCACCTGAAGTGAAAATCCATCACACCGATGAAAAAAATACAGAAGTATAATCCTCTCAAACCCGGTGATATCCGATAGTCCTTCCAGGTATTGTGGAAGTATATCAATATACCCTACAATGTCAGAAGCGCCTGATGGTTGAACCGGCATACCGGTTGGTTCAGAAAAAGGACTGTGTATTATCCCGATTGGGGTGACACAGCAGGTTTCCATTACTCGGCCCGGATTATGGTACCAACCTTTTCGCCTTTTATAGCCTGGGTAATCATTCCAGGTTTATGCCCATTCACTATCTGAACCTTTTTGATGTTTCTACACTCAAGCATCAGCTCAACGAGTTTTCGCTCAAGGACAAGATCTTCCATGTCCATTGCTATCAGTTCACTTGCAGTAATTTCTGGAATAAGCTCTGCATCCGGGTACTTTAGGGGGTGTTTGTCATAGAGCCCGTCTACATTCTTCGCTAATATACAGCTCCTGGCTCCAAGTACCTCTGCTGCCAGAAAGGCACCGGTGTCAGTCCGGTGAGGAGGAATACCGCCATTTGTCCGTTCAGACGGATGTTCATACAGCCCGTACGGTGGTGTGCCGTGGGTAACCGGGAGCGCCCCCATTCCAAGGAGGGTCGGCAGCTCAAGGAGATCGCTGGTATGAATTCGTTTTGCCTTATAGGGTGCGAGCAGGGTGGCCATCATCATCGCATTCTGCTCAGAAATCTTACTGGTCAGTTCCGCAAGAACCCCGGTTGGCATCCCCAGATCAAGGCCGATATCCATGATATGCCTGACCCTGACTCCTCCTCCGGTAATAATCATCAACTGGTGTTCTTTTGATAAAGCACCAATCTCATCAACCAGAGGAAGGACAACATCCCGGCCATAATCAATGATCCCATGTCCACCGATTTTTATTACATTCAGTTCAGGGAGGATTCGCAGGAGCGGGCGTTCGTTATACCGATCAAATAATCCTTTCCGTACCAGGGTTTCGCCCTGGAGTTTGTTAAAAATCTCATGTCGCTCGTGCATGGATCACCATAATAATTTATAAATAAGATGAGATACTATAGATATATTGTTGATAACCAACTGGTATACCACGTGTGTATACTTCTGTTGGTCTTTAGAGGTGAAAAAATTATGAAAATCTTTGTTCGTGAAAGACAAAAAGTCGGTGCGGGAGTCAAGAGCCCCAAATACCGTATCGTAGCCGTTACCGGAGGACAGATCCAGGTCGTTGCAACTCATTTCAGAAAAATTGAACTTGAGATGATCGCAAAGGAAGTCGGTGCTGAGATCGTCTGGCTTGAACCTGTTCCCGATGACCAGAAGAAAAAACACTAATTTCTTTTCCTGCATCCTTAAGAGTGTAAAACTCCTATTCTGTTCACATGCCATCGCTCTCAATCGAAGGCCTCTTTGAATCCGCGGTAAAAATTTTCCTTTTCGAAGATAACGCGGTAACTATAACGTTTTCCAGAGAAGGAATTCATATTAGATTCCCAACAACCCGGCGCCTTGCCGAGTACCTGGATGTACCACATTACTATATCCTCCCGTACTTTGCCATGATGGAAGAGCAGAATCTGGTAACACGGGCTGAACGGGTGGGTATACTCACAACAAGCAAAGGAACACAAAAAATCGTTTCATTCATGGCGCATCTTCATCCTGAAGAGAGTACTGCTATGCTTGGTGTAGCAGTTTTTAATGAGATAGTAAAAATGACAAAACATGATAATGAGGAGTGAGAAGATACCTCTCATACCGGAATGTGGATCGGATTGTAATATTCCGGTTCCCGATGGTGTACAGGATTTGTATAACCGACTTCTCATCTCTTCCATATATGAGCGGGGAACGTAAAAAATATTTATCTTTTGATGAATTGTAAGCTAAAATATGTACCAACTGATTTTCAACTGTTTTTCAACTGTTATATCAGAATGATTATCGTGCCTCTTCTAAAAAATTAGACCCAGTTTAATCGATTCATATCAGAAGTATGATACCTTCTGCCGTGTACCTGTATGAAGAATTATCACTCATTTGCCTTGGGTGGCAGGATTTTTATATGACTGTATATGTTTCACTTGATGATACCGATATGCCTGATAGTCCGGGAACCGGCAGACTTGCCAGGGATCTGTTCAGTCTGCTTGAACAACGATACCAGCTTCTTGGTATTACCAGACATCAGCTCTATGTTCACCCAGATATTCCTTACACATCCCACAATAGTGCAGCAGTCATACATATCCACACCGTCCTTCATGAAGAACAAGATGCACTATTTGATGAGATAGCGCGATTTGTTCGATCACGTGCCGCCAGAGGAAGTGATCCTGGAATCTGCATGGCCATCCATGAATCTGTTACTCCGGCTCTTATTCTCTTTGGAAAAGAGGCAAAATCAACCATTCTTACCCAGGACCAGGCAATGACCCTGGCTCTCCATACCAAAGTGCGTCTTGCAGGACTTAATGGAACCAAAGGAGGTATTATCGGAGCTCTTGCAGCCGTGGGCCTTGCAGCTAGTGGATCAGACGGAAGATACATACAGGTTGGAAAAATCAGAACACTGCGGGGTAAGGCAGTAATATCTGTAATTCATGATGCAGGAATCCCCGCCGTATATTCAATTGATGGAAAAGCAATTGATTCAGGAGAAGTCAGGTTTCGAAAGTTCCCCCAGCCAATGAGGATCAATCACTGTCCGGTACTGTTTGTCAGGGAAGATCAGGGTTCCTTAATAGTGGAACGGCGGGATTGAACGGCTTTTTTCAGACTCTCCTTTTTAAGCATTTAGTCATTGGTTATACCATCTGATCACAGGCCGGCGCGATCCAGTATAAGGTTTGCAAGGGCCTCTGCGGATTCGATTGGGAAATCGGTGGGTTTTATGAACCGTCCAAACAGGTCTCCGGTGTTACAGACGACAAGTCCGCCGACAGAAATATTGCTTTCTGCACCCTTCGGTAATCCGGCATAGACTTCATCCACGGATGATACCGGAAATTTGACTCCTTTCATCGCTTCGATCCACTTTGAGAACAATTCATCACGCATACCCATAGGAGGTATCTATAATACCCAGACACTAATAATTTACGAAATGTGTCCGATGATTACCTATAGATGCAATAATTTTCCGAGGGTATGATATCCGGTTCATCCACCATTATCGATACTGGGAAAAAAACCAGAGTACTTCACACTCAAAACAGATTCTGATACCATGCACGTTCCTCATCATAATGAACCTTCAGAAGATGAAAGTCGTTCAAATGAAACTATTCTTTCAGATTACTATACATCGCAGCGTATTTTAAAAGGGATCCATAAAGGACACGGCTGTCCGATATGCGGAAATACTGATGTAAAATCGAAATTATCACGACATACCTCTATCTGTGAATCGTGTCTTCAGAAGATGGAATCAGATAAATGCCTCATTGAGGAATATCTTTTTAAAAAAGCAGTCCGGTTGGAGAAGATAAGTTCTAATGAAATCCCTTTTTTAATATCGCTGACAGACCAGGAAAAATATAATCTCCTCTTCAGATTCTTTCAAGTACAAACCGACATCGGTCAAAAAGAAACACTTGGACTGGTCAGATATTTTGTAGATCTTCTTCAGATTCCAACAGACACTGATTACTTTTTCGAAACTTTCTATCCCCGGTATTTAAAAGAATTTACTACCAAACCCGGATTATTACCTCGATGGTGTACTGAAATACCAGTCGGCCTTCGGGAGATCAGAAAACCAGGAGAGATGATCCATTACATTGACACTATGGTGATATATGATCTGAAAGAAGTGTTCAAAAAGAAAAAAACAGGGAAACTTTTTACTCTGACCTGGGGGAGAGATCGGATTTACTCTCATGCCAAGGCTGGTGAAGAGACCGAATGGGAGTATTATGAGATCTATCAGGGGACCGTAGTTATCTCATCAGAACGGATAATTCCACTTCAATCAGACGGGACATACCCATTTATCTTCCTCATTGCTCGGATAACAAAACTTGCGATGAAACAGGATGGGATTGAGATTGTCATTGACGGCCGTGATCATCCATATTTTATTGCAGGACTGAATCAGAACCGTGGGTGGAATATCAGGTTCTGCCTTGAAAATCTGGTGAAAAAGGGGACCTTGATAGAGAAGAAATCAGATGAAGAACTGTAGCACCGGCCCTTTGGTAAATTTTTTTTTATCCCACATAATCTAAATTTTATAAAACTTTAGAAATGTTTGCGATAAGAGCTGCCTCTTTTCCGACATATGGAGATCCCGCCAGGCTTTCCATCATTTCTTTCCCAATGATAAGTTCTTTTTCTGCCTGGGGAGTGGTGATATTATCTGCTTCCAGAAGCATCTCAGACCTACAGAGATGCATGTATGCAGAACAAATCTCTTTATTATCTGACATTCTTTCCCCTGATTACACTATCCGGCCTGCTTCAAGTGGATCTCTGGCTCTGCAATCCCTTGAATATGCAATTCCTGATATCATCCTCCTGGATTTCAGGATGCCAGATATGGATGGATATGAAGGAATATCAAAATTCAAGCCGATGAGAATACCTGCGACATCCCAGTCATATTTATTAGTGCTCTGGACGACGTTTCCGATAAAGTGAAGGGTTTACCCTTGGGGCTGTGGATTATATCACCAAACCATTTCAATCTGAAGAAGTACTTGCGAGGATCGAGACACATCTGACTATTCACCGTCTGAAAAAGCAACTTGAACAGAGAAACAGTGACCTTAATAAAGAAATATTCATCAGAAAATAGGCTGAAGAGGAGTTACGGCGGTATCAGATTCATCTTGAGGAACTTGTAGAGGAAAGAACAGGCGAACTGAAAAATAGTGAGGAACAGTATCGTTCTCTTGTGAATAATCTGAATGCAGGTGTTTTTAGATTTGTCCCGACATCATCCGGACAATGGAAATGGGTAAATCCAGCCTTTTTAGCAATTTTCGGATACCCTTCTATTGATGAAATGGGGAGTATAAGGGTCATTGATTTATTTCAATCAGAAGATGACTATCATGACCTGGAAAAAATCTTCAGGAGACAAAAGTTATCAGAAATATTGAATTGAGGGCGAAAAAGAGGGATGGAACACCGATATGGATAACGGTCACTGCTCAGGTCAGATATCATTCTGCTGGAGGTGTAGCCTGGATTGACGGGATATGCGATGACATCACGGTTGAGAAGGAGCAGGAGCACAGGATAAAGACTGCTGTGGCACAGATCAATAAAAATATGGAGATGCTCGCGATACTCAATGATCAGATCAGAAATCCACTGACGGTCATCGCCTGTTATACTGCCGACCTTGGTGATGAGCTTGCAGACAATATCATGAAGCAGATCGCGGTAATTAACCAGATTGTTGATAAACTTTACAAAGGATGGATTGAATCAGATAAGATCCGCAACTTTCTTATGAAACATTATGGTATTGGATAATAATGTTTTTCTAGCATAGATCTGGTGATGAATATGGCATTCAAAGATATTTCATTTGATTTACACCCAAAAAGGAAGAAATGGATCCAAGACTGGTAATATAATGATGTAACAGTTTTTCTTCGGCACATTCGCGAATCACAATATATTTTATAGATGAGGCATTTACCTTCCCTTTTATCAGACCATTTCCTGACCCCAGGTTTAAGGATTCTTCTTCCCTGATGCACCCCGCCCCAATCATCAACGTCGGCGGACAGATATCATCATTTTATTTGAAAACCTTCCAAAAACCAGTTGCAACCGGTTGCAACTATTCATTTCACTTATTTCGCCTAGAGAGAATAAAAGGAGACGGATAGTCTGTGATAAACTTTCTTCTGTCCGGACCAGTAACAACAGACATAAACGGTAGGTTTCCCCCGGCATCATTCGCTGGGTTCACGATTCTCCATTAATCAGCATAATTTCATAAGAAATTAATTTCAGACTATTTTTAAACGGTTTTATCTACAGACCTTATACACTGTTTCATTCAATACTGGTATGTCACGGGGAGACCGAGCAGGCATAGAACATATCCGGGCACACAGGTCTGGATCATCTGTGCTTCACTCTCCGGATGAGAAGATGTACCTGCGTTCTGCATGTCCTCCTACATTGCAATAATCAGAACCCTTCTCATTATCCGAAGAGACAACCCGGGTATCTGCCCGTTACCACTCCCATAAAATTCCCACAGGAACAGACAGAACACCCCCATGGCCTGGCAGGATGTCAGGCCTTCCTCCTACACACAGGGCATTCTGAACGCTCCACCCCTAATCAGACCAGAGGTAAAAAAATGTTAACAAAAAGCAGATTCAGCACAAAGTACAATGAAAACCAGATAACCCTTATCAATTATCTGAAAACCCAGCTCCACAACGGAAGATGTTTTCTGAAGTCCAAATATATAGCAAAAGAGCTTGGCTTGTCTTCCAAGGAAGTCGGAACCAACATGGCAATACTCTCAGAAATCTGTCCTGAGTTCACCATTGAGCGATACAGTTACTCAAACAGTACAACCTGGCTTGTAACACCAGGAAAATCTCAGGGCTTTCAGAGAAGAATGGAATTTCCGGTCGCAACAGTCTGATGTGCAAATCACTGCTTATATCCCCCAATCTCTTTTTCATCTGATCGTATTCTCCTAAAAAATTGGGTCATTCCAGATTAACTGGCTCTAATATCCCAACCCGGTTCTCTTCCGTATCAATAATCGTTACGTACATCCCAATGCCAGATAGTAAGACCGGTTCACCTAAAATGCTTCCCTCGGCATCAGGTATTTTCCATTGCCTGACTGATATCACCAACAGCAATGACAATAGGGGCACAGGGGCATGTCAGGCTTTTTGGAAACCTACCATTAATTCCTCCTGACCGAAGAGGCAGATGCTCATCAGTCTTTAGTGTTGCAGCCAGTATGTAACTCACCCATCTCTTTTCCAGGGTGTTGCATCTGCCAGCCAAAATCTCTGAATTTAATGAAACAACTCGGATGCTGTCCTGAAATTTCAGAAAAATTATTATATGCTATTTTTATAATTATAACCATTAGTTATTAAATAACCATAAGTTATAATATAACTAATAGTGTATATATTATGAAGACATGTCAGGGAATGAACGAACAGGATTCGCAGAGTTCACCCATAATGTCAAGAGAGAAAAAATCAGATTGCGAGAAAAAGCAGATAATTATGAGACATAAAGCACGGTTTGCAGCCCATTCATTACATATGCAATACCCTGTACCGGATATGCCCCAGGATGATGCCCACCTCGTGTATATCCATGACAAACAGATCTTCGTACGAACAGGTGATAAACCGACCATATTATCAGACCTACCTTCAGATTTCCCAGAGGATTTTCATAAGAACATGGTGTATCTTGGTCACCTTGGTACAGCACCGTGTTATGCATTAAGTGTTCCAGATGGCATACCCCTTCCTCAAGGAGGATTGTTTTATCAAGTCCGGGAACTGGCAGGGCGTATATCGGATGATGAACTTGCGATTGCAGGACTGGGAGTTCAGCTCATCCATTATGACCTGACCACCCGCTTTTGTGGGAGATGCGGGTCTGCAACATCCCATTCACAGACCGAACGGGCAAAAATCTGTCCAAGATGTCATCAGGTCACGTATCCCCGGTTATCACCTGCAATCATTGTCCTTGTTCAAAACAAGAACTCCATCCTTATGGTCAGGGGAAGAGATGGCGCACCTGGACGATATGGTCTCATCGCCGGTTTCGTTGAACCTTGTGAGACAATTGAACAGGCGGTACATCGGGAAGTCTATGAGGAGACTGGCATTTCGATACAGAATATCAGGTATTGTGCCAGTGAACCATGGCCCTTCCCTGATTC
>NZ_JAIWNS010000151.1 GCF_020216685.1 Methanospirillum hungatei
ATTTTATCATTTGATGCATTAATAACTGAACTCGTACCGATTCATGTGATAACATCACCGCACCCATTGGTGGTCCCAGCAAAGTTATCCAGAAGACAGAAGACATTATTATCGTATTTCGGAGGTATCCCCGCCGTCTGATCAATACTCTCCTCCCAAAAAAATAGCGAACACATATACCATTGGAGTAACAGGGAACAGGCAAAAAAAGAGAGCGAGATTACTATCCCGAAGATTATTTATGTCAGATTTTTTCGTAATATTTCTGACTTCCACATCCGGGACAAAGGCCATTTTCAACAAGGTTGTCCGGAACAGGTTCACCACATGACGTACAGATAACTGTCTTCCATTTCTTTTTATGGCTGACAGGTATCCGGACTTTTTCCCAGGATAACATTCCGGTTCCGATATCCAGAATTTCTTCCACCAGTTTCTTTTTCATGGTCATGCCATCAAAATCTGATGAATTAGCAAACCATGCCTTAAGTGTTGGAGTTCCATCAAGTTTTCCCACATCAACCTTTACTCGAAAGCCCACAGCATGATCGTCTGTACTCGGACGATTCATTGTAAGTGCAAATCTACCGATCGGGATAATAGTGAGACGATGATTTCCGGTAGTACAGTGAGTGATTACCTGCAGTGGATCCGGTGCACATTTCGTCGTTTCACACACTGCATACAATTTCTCTCCAGGGGTTGCCCCCAGAAGCTCGAGAGCCTTATCGACCATATAAATGCCAATGAGCAGACCTGGAGCAGGAAATGTATGAAAATCAATACACTGGTCGAACCAGTTAACAATGGTAGGATCACTCCCATTTTTTTTAAGCAGAGAAAGAATTTCCTCTTTTGAGTATTCGTCCCCGAGTTTGGACATGTAATTAATGTTTGACTTCAAGACATATACAAATTGATATGTTTACCTCTTCAGAAATGATCACAAACATTCGAGAGAGAATTTTCATCATTCTAATAATAAATCCATTTCTATTGATTATGCAGTATGTTAAATGAATCATGTAAAAATATTGTTGAGTATCTCACCAATAATCAACATTTTTGCGGCACCATAATTTATACTGATAACAATGGAGTAGGTAGTAAACTACTTTTAGAATATTTTCACCATTATTATAGCATAAGTGATCAACTATTCACGCGATAGTGAATATTAATATGTATGACTAAAAATAGGTATAAGTAAACTAAATTAGGTTATTCCTCCCTAATTTTTTTCACCAATTTTCACCATAATTTGTGAGAAAACCGATACGGTTATCACGTCATACTCTCTATGATGTATTGCTCGGATATACCACCGGGCACATGTTTAACGTGATAGAGGCAGAATCAACCCGAATTCGTGAAGGATTTTCCCGAGTTCTTCCTTCATGAATGATTCTGCCTTTCTATATGGTTTGTAATCTCAATTTAGGGTTCGTTATTAAAAACGAATTATTAACATTTTCACAATTTTCCATGAATCAATAACAGAATGACGAATTTTCACCGATAATCACCATAATGCGCGGAACTTCATAAGAATGCATTTTACCATGGATTGGAGTTAATTTTTTGATGTTAATTCTTCTAATGTCGCACATAAATTTTGCGTGATTTTATCATTATTATGGGGTTAATTATAATATTTATAATCCTTCTAATAATGCCTATTATGCTAACTTTTTTTGCTCATTCACCAATAAATCATCATTTTGAAGAAAGCAAAACAATGAATTTATATAGTGAAAAGAGAAAATTTCTGTTATCACGGGACAATCAGAGTACTTCAGGTCTGCATGTTCCGGGACATGCATCATATAACCGGCTTTCCGGTCGTATGACTGTTCATCGGCGATTTTCTTCGTTACGAGGAGCATTATGAGCACAATTTCCATCAATCTGATTTCCGGACGTACCATTCAGCAGGGTGCGTCAATGGAAGGCGGAAAAGAGACTGATAAATACATGAAAGCCTGCGGGATCATCGAGATCGATGATTCTGACTTTAAACGCCTTGGCATCATGAAAAATACCAATGTCAAGGTAAAAAGTGAATATGGAGAAGTTGTCGTAAAGGCAATTGAAGCAACCCAGGGGCCGCATCCGGGCGTTGCCTTCATCCCCATGGGACCATGGGCAAACAGTGTGACCAGCCCTGAAACGTACAGCACCGGTATGCCCACTTTTAAAGGAGTCCCGATTACTATTGAACCAGCAGAGAAGGAAAAAGTCCTGAACTCATTGGAACTTGTCAGGGCTAAGTGCTGGGGTGATGCATAATGTCAAAAACATGTACTGATGTCATCTGTCCATTTTGTGGGACTCTTTGCGATGATCTGATTGTCACCACAGATGATGAAGGAAAAAAGATCCTGAATGTTGAGAATGCCTGCGCCATCGGAGCGGAGAAATTCCTCCATGCATCTGATCACTCACACCGGGTAACCCGTCCGCAGAAACTTCAGGAAGACGGATCCTTCAAAGAGATAACCTACGATGAGGCCATCGAATATACCGCACAGATGCTGGCAAATGCGAAAAAGCCATCCATGTACGGCTGGTCCTCAACCAATTGTGAATCCCAGAGCGTCGGACATGAAATCGCAGAACTCTGTGGAGCACTGGTAGACAATACCGCTGCCGTCTGTCACGGAACAACCCTTATTGCAGTGCAGAATGTAGGTATCCCAAGCTGTACCCTTGGAGAAGTCAAGAACCGTGCAGATCGCGTTATTTTCTGGGGATGCAACCCGGCTCATGCACACCCCCGCCACATGTCCCGGTATTCCATCTTCCCCCGTGGTTACTTCACCGGAAAGGGTCAGAAACAGAGAAAGATCATCGTCGTGGATCCACGTCCGACCGATACCGCAAGCCTTGCAGATGTTCACCTTCAGGTTGAACAGGGGTATGACTATGAATTACTCCAGGCACTCCGTGCAGCAGTCCGTGGAAATGAACTGACCGGAGATATTATCGCCGGAGTCCCGAAGGAAAAGGTCTACGAGGCAGCTGAACTCTTAAAGTCCGGCCGGTTCGGAGTCATCTTCTTCGGTATGGGAGTGACCCAGTCCCTTGGAAAGGATCACAACATCGATGCAGCCATCATGCTGACAAAAGACCTCAATGACTACACCAAGTTCTCCATCATAGCCATGAGAGGACACTATAATGTGACCGGTTCAGGTCAGGTCCTCGGCTGGCAGTTCGGATTCCCATACTCTGTCGACCTCTCCAGAGGGTTTGCACGGTACAACCCAGGTGAGACCGGAACCATCGAAGTCCTGAAGAGAAAGGAGATTGATGCCATGTTTGTCCTGGGCAGTGACCCTGGTGCACACTTCCCAATGGAATGTGTCAAAGAGATCTCCCGGCTCCCATCAGTCGCAATTGACCCGCATATCACCCCGACCACCGCCATCTGCAAAGTCCATGTCCCGGTCGCCTTTGTGGGAGTAGAAGTCGGTGGCAACTGCTATCGTATGGATAACGTCCCGATTGAAGCCAGAAAAGTTGTCGAACCACCGGAAGGAATGATGACCGATGAGGAGTTCCTGAAAGCAGTCTTAAAAAGGGTCAAAGAACTCAAGGCAAATTAAGGGAGTAATAATCATGAGCGAATATATCATTAAAAATGGAAAGGTCTACGACCCAAAGACTGGATTAAAAGGAGATGTTGCCGATGTATGTATCAAGGATGGAAAGATTGCAGACAAGGTCTCCAATAAGGCGAAAGTAATTGATGCAAAGGGCAAGACGGTCATGGCCGGTGCAGTTGAAGTCCATGCACATGTCGCCGGTCCAAAAGTCAACGAAGGAAGAAACTACCGTCCGGAAGACAAACTCTTCACCTACAAGCCAACCGGAAAGAACACCCGTATGTCAGGCGGGTTCTCAATCCCGACCACCTTCAAGACCGGGTATGAATACGCCCGGATGGGATACACCACCGTCATGGAAGCTGCAATGCCGCCACTTTATGCACGGCACGTCCATGAAGAGATCAAGGACACTCCAATCATCGACGAAGGAGCATTCCCGGTCTTTGGAAATAACTGGTTTGTCTTTGAGTACCTGAAAAACAACGAGATGGACAATGTCTGTGCATACATCTCCTGGCTGCTCAAGACAACCAAAGGATATGCAATCAAGATCGTCAACCCCGGTGGCTCTGAAGCATGGGGATGGGGAGAGAACTGTACAACCGTCAATGATCCGGTCCCGTACTTTGACATCACCCCCGCAGAGATTGTAAAGGGTCTTCTGACTGCAAACGAGAAGATGGGCCTTCCACACTCGATTCACATCCACTCAAACAATCTTGGAAATCCAGGGAACTATACCACAACCCTTGATACCTTAAAGATTGCAGAAGGAGTCAAACCAAACAACAAGTTCGGTCGAGAACAGGTCCTTCACCATACCCACGTTCAGTTTCATAGCTACAAGGGTGACTCATGGGCAAACTTTGAGTCAGGAGCAAAGGAGATCGCGGATTATTTCAACAAGAACAAGAACATGACCATGGATCTTGGTTGTGTTACCCTTGATGAGACCACGACCATGACCGCCGACGGTCCGTTCGAGCACCACCTTACCTCATTAAATCACCTCAAGTGGGCAAATGTGGATGTCGAACTTGAGACCAGCTCTGGTATCGTTCCCTACGTGTACGACCCGAACATCAAGGTATGTGCCATTCAGTGGGCAATTGGTCTTGAACTTGGTCTCCTTGCAAAAGATCCGATGAGAACCTTCATCACCACCGACCACCCGAATGCAGGACCATTCACCCGGTACCCGCGTATCATGAAGTGGCTTATGTCTGACAAGTCACGTCAGGCCATGCTCAAGGGCTTTAAGAACTCTGACAAGGTCATTGCAGCAACCAACCTTGCTTCCATCGACCGTGAACTGACCCTCTATGAGATTGCCCAGATGACCAGAGCCGGACCTGCCAAATCACTTGGTCTGTATGACACCTTTGGTGGTCTTGCCCCTGGAATGGACGCCGATGTGGTCGTCTATGACCTGAACGAAGACAAGATCAAGGATGCGGAAGAGATCGAGAAGGCGTTCTCTGCAGCAGATTATGTCTTTAAGAGTGGAACCCTCGTTGTAGAGAATGGTGAAGTCATCAACAACGGAAACAAGCGTACCCTCTGGGTTGATGCCAAAGTCCCGATGAACGAACAGGTAGAACGGGATGTCCAGATGAAGTTCCTCAAGTTCTACAGTATGAACCTGAACAACTACGAGGTATCAAACCACTACGTACCAAATCCGTACGTCATTGAGGTAGATTCCAACTAAGGAGTGACAAGGAATGGATATAGTAAAACTTACCCTCACGAAAGTTCCCGAACTGTACCTTGAAGCAGAAAACATCACTCCTGACCACTTTGCAGGTAAGACTGCACAGCAGATTGGAGAATTACACGTTCACCTCGGAAACACCACTGCAAAAATCAGCGACTACTTCACTGTAGAAGGGAAGGGAGGAGCCACTGCTGCAGACACCAAGATCATCATCTCCGGGCCGACTGACAAGGTCAAGTACATCGGTATGAAGATGACCGCCGGAGAGATCGAGGTTCAGGGTAATACAGACATGTATACCGCGGCATGGATGGCAGGCGGGAAGATCCATGTCAAGGGAAATGTTGACTCATTCTGTGCCATTGGTATGACCGGTGGCGAGTTCATCGTTGACGGGAATGCAAAGAACTACCTTGCAGCTTCATACCGTGGAGACTGGAGAGGGATGCAGGGTGGTAAGGTCATCGTGAAGGGCAACGCAGGATCCGATACTGCAACCTTTATGAACGGCGGTACCATCGATATCGGCGGCAATGTTGATGTTCACCTGGGAACCCATGCAGAAGGCGGTAAGATCATCGTCCGTGGCAATGCAAAAGGCCGTGTCGGGGGGCAGATGGTCAAGGGAGACATCTTTGTCCTTGGTCAGGTCGAGCGGATGATGCCCACCTACATCCTGAAGGGTGAGGAAGAAGTCGAACTCGACGGTAAAAAACAGATGTTCCATGTCTGGATTGGTGACATGGGCGAGCGGCATGGAAAGCGGAAAGGAGAGATCATCTATGGAAAGATCTACGTTCCATCCGGCAAGGCTGAGGCCGCTGCACCGGCAGCCCGTGCAGAACGCAAGAAAAAATTGACCGACAAACAACTTGAACAGGTTAAAGAAGCATTCAAAGGTCAGGAGCCAACCGTCCAGCAGGTCAGAACCTACATCTATGATACCTTTGATATTGACATGAAACCCATGCAGGTCTCACGTCTTATCGACGGACTCAAGAGATAATCTTTTTTTTTTTATTTTTTTTGTGTTTCTTCGGGAAATACCATTACCGCTGATGCCTTGAATGCAATAAAGATGGTATCCCCCTCATCAATCCTGAGTTCGTACAAACTCTGAATGGTTAGAACACCAGTTAGGAAAATTCCACAATCAATTACTACCCATGCAATGGATCCCATTCGTCTTATCTTTGTTACCGTTGCCATGAGGACATTTCGTGCACTGGATTTCAAAGGTTCGCGTGAAAAGATGAGAGCATCAGGTCTGATACCACATTGAACCGGGCCGGTATATGGGGTGATGACATGTATTTTTACCTGACCAATCCTGATCACCTTCCCCTCATGACTATCCATTGCAATACCGGAGAATAAATTTTCCATTCCGGTGAAGGCAGCAACAAAGGGTGTTTTGGGGTTTTGAAAGATCTCATCAGGACTTCCAATTTGCACGATGGCTCCATTGTCCATGACTGCTGTTCGGTGCCCAAGTGAGATAAGATCCTCTGCATGATGCGTGATATGAATGACAGACACACCTGTAAGCATAGGGATTCTTGCTAACTCATTTCGCATTTTTTTATGAGTGATGGCGTCAAGAGCGGACAATGGTTCATCGAGCAGAAGAATCCGCGGTTTTATGACAAGGGCACGGGCAATGGCTACCCGTTGCTGTTCTCCGCCACTTAGGGTATCCGGACGACGGGATAAGAGGTGGGTAATTCCAAGAAGTGAAGCAATACCTTCCGTCGCTTTTCTGATGTCATGAGATGGGTGCCTGAGTTGTCTCAGTCCAAATCCAATGTTTTTCTCTATGTTCAGATATGGAAAAAGCATGTAATCCTGGTATACCATCCCTATATGCCGAAGTCGTGCCGGCCGATCCGTTATGTCAGTACCATCCAGAATTATCTTTCCGGAATCTGGAGAATAAATTCCCGCTATAGTCTCGAGTAATAGGCTCTTTCCAGCTCCCGAAGGTCCAAGAATGATAAAATATTCACTATCATCTATTGTCAGGGTCACATTCCTGAGATGAAAATCACCGAGGGTTTTGGATAATCCCATAATTTCTAGTGGCACTATACCTTCCTTTTTACTCCAAACCAGTGTTCAAAGACAAGTAATGTTCCTACCGAGATTGCCATTAAAATGGTCGCTGACGCAATGGCCAGGTCAAGATCCCCGGTTGAGATATTCAGATACAGGGCTATTGGCAATGTCTCAGTTTTCATCTTGGTTGCACCAGCGAGCATTAGGACAGCTCCAAACTCTCCCATGGCTTTAGACCAGGTGATGGTAAGTCCTGCAAGAAGAGCCTGGTGGGACATGGGAAGACTGACCTGCAAAAATACGGCAGATTCAGATGCTCCAAGTGTTCTTGCCACATGCTCATACCGGGGAGGTACTGAATCAAAAGCAGACCGCATGACTCTGATTAGATACGGAACATTTACAAAAAACTGAGCGATAACAATTGCGGTGGTGGTATACACAATATCAATCCCGATAAAGCGGAGAATATTACCGAAAAAAGATGGTCCGAAGAATATCAGAAGGGCAATACCAGCGACCAGTGGTGGGAGGGAGAGGGGAAGGCTGATGACCATACCCATGAATCCTGATGTTGGAAAGTGGTATCGGGAAAGTGCATATGCAACAGGGAGAGCAATAACGGCGCAGAATATGGTAGAGATGAGTGATGTGATCAGGGACAGTTGAATCGAAAACAAAATCTCTTCGGAAGTTAGTGCCCGGATAAGGGCATGTGTGTCAGGCCAGAGGACGAGACTCGTAAATACCAGGCAGAATAGGAGTATCAGAGATCCAGAGAGGAGAATTAGAAAACCCTGAAACCAGGAGCCAGAATACACCTTAAATTTCCCTTTCATGGATTCGGGATACAGAATGTAATTTTTCGAATTATCTTGTTTACCAAAACCATATATGCATGCGAATCCGGACGACTGGATTTTATGGAGTGAGAGGTTTTATTGCATGGTACTTTCAAAAAGACAGGAAAGAGGGTGTAAAATATCCCTTTTAATAAAATCATATGTTTTTTCACTCATACCTTCAGATCAGCATAGGCTGGGTCCGGATAAACAGGGAAACCATGCTTTTTAAATACTGCCTTTCCTTCATCTGATGAAACAAAGTCTACAAATTCCTGTGCATGCTCTTTCTGTGTAGTAAAGGTGGTCCGGCCGATGGGTACAACAAGTGCAAGGCTTTCGTCATCAGGTAATTGAACGGATTCTATCTCATCTCCTTTTATCTGGTCAATGGTAATGAGACTTGCATCAACCTGCTTCAGTTTTAACGCAGTTACCACTTCATTTATCGTGGGTGCACGAAGGACGACATTTTTCTCAACATCCTCAGCAATACCCAGTTTTTCAAAAAGTTTCTGACCCTGTCTTCCTATAGCTGTTGTATTCACATCACCAAGTGCGAGCTTGAGTCCATCTTTGGTAAAGTCATAAATAGACTTAATTCCGTGTGGATTTCCTGGTTGAATACCGATCACCGGAACATGATAGGCAACATACACCGGATCAATTACCAGACTCTTATTCTCTGCGATTGCATAATCAGGAGTGCCACCAGGAATAAAAACATCGCCCTTTTTGGTCAGTTCCATCTGAGTAATAAGAGTCCCGGATCCGGCGAAATTATATTCTACCTTAATACCTGTTTTTTCTTCAAAAAAGGTTCCGATTTCTGTCATCGGCTCTTTCAGTCCAGCTCCCGCATACACAAAGAGTGTATCAGACTCTAAAGCTCCATACACCGGAGCAGACATGAACGCAAATAGGAAGAAGAGTACAAGTCCTGTTAAGAGACATGATCGATACTTCATCTGTACTACTAGCCAACTGATAACATATAATGATTTCTTTTTGATTAAAGTTAGTGACATTAAATTCATTTCATGCGAAAACCTACTTAGTAAATTACATTCAAAGGGCGAGAGAAGTATAGTAATACAGAGTATCCGAAAATGATCCTGAAAATCACTAGGAAATTTGATCCTCATTCAAGGACCTTGGTTTAAAATTATCTCCATGGAAAATGATTTTTTCAAAAGGCTACATGGATCATTATATTCCCAAATCCGGTCACAACTATCATGGAGTATTTATCGTATTGTGAAATGAACATGTATAAAACTCGGGTATGTATGGAATTCATGCAGAATAAAAAACACATTTATTTATCAGGTACTTTTAATCAGACTCAAAATACTACGCAGAACAGTTCTTTTGACACTGTACCAATATGTTCAGCTTCAATTGAGGATGCTGTCAACCTGATACGACAAATTGCTCCGGATACGCAAATCGAAACCAGATATATTGATGAAGCCGATGGCTATACCCTGGGAGCTCCGGTTTTTTGCAGATATGATATTCCGGGTTTTGATCGCTCAACAAAAGACGGCTTTGCAGTCCGAGCTGAAGATACTAAAGATGCCACACCAGAAAACCCGATCCGGTTAACCTTTTCAGGATCGATACAGAACGGCTATTCACCTTCTCATATCCTCACGAAAGGGTCCTGTATGGGCATTACAACCGGGGGAGCATTACCAAATGGTTCAGATGCTGTTGTAATGTTGGAGTATGCTTGTTTTAAAGAAACATACGTGGAGATTTACTGCCCGGTGGTTCCGGGAGATAATGTCATCAGAAAGGATGAAGATGCGAAAGCAGGAGAAATTATCTTCCCTGAAGGAAAGATACTACGTCCCCAGGATATCGGAGTTCTTGCAGGATTTGGAATCTGTACTGTACAGGTCAGGGCCATGCCGGTTATTGGAATCCTTTCAACCGGGCCAGAACTTGTCCCTGCAGATGGGAGGCCTAAGAGAGGGGAAGTCAGAGAGACCAATTCATACCTTATTTCAGCATTGTGCAGAAAACTCGGAGCTCTGCCCAAACGGTATGGTATTGCCTGGGAGGGGATGGCTGATCTATCTAACATGCTTTGCACGGCTGTTTCAGAATGTGATGCAATCATTATCAGCGGGGGAAGCGCCCATGATGAGCGTGATCGTACGGCTGAAGTAATCTCACATTATGGATCTATCCTCTTGTCAGGTATGTCCATTTCTCCGAGGAAAAAGATGGTAATTGGAGCAATTCGAGGTAAACCGATTATTGGTCTGCCGGGTCACCCGGCATCAGTGTATTTGTTGTTATTGCTTGTGGTTTCAAATCTCATCCAGGCAATGAAAGGTTCTGTGACACAAGGCCTTTTAAAAGAACACGCAATCGCAGGAGATGACATGAAAGCTCATCCCGATCGTGAGTATCACATCCCAGTACGGATTGACAATGGCTATGTCTTTTCATTAAGCCGGAAAGCAGGTCTTGTTAGTCTACTTACCCATTGCGACGGAATTGTCCATATCCCCCAGGGAAGCAGAGGAATTAAAAAGGGTGAACAGGTGGATGTCATGGATCTTACCATGATTCGATCACCTTTTCATATACATCCACATGATCAGTACGATGCAAAATTATTTTAAAAAAATGCAATTTATGGTGAGTTTAAAAAATTTGTTATTTGAAGTACCCAAAAACGGTATCAAGTTAATCAAATTCATCATTTTCCCTTAAAATTAAATAAGTTAATTAAATCACAGATATCGTAAATGAAAATAAGTATTTTTAAATACTCTTTCTATCATATATGTGGTGCTGACTCTTGTCAGCAAAACTCGGTGCGGTCATCAGGTTACCTTGAGATCCAGTAATACCGATCGTGAGAAAGCTCCGAACCGGTTCCTGATGACCATTTCAATATAATTATGCCTCCTTAAAGGAGGTTTTCTAGTTTTATTTCGAATTGTAATAGTTAATTATCAGGAAGAATAAGTTATTATTGATGAACAGTACACTCGGGAAGATCATCTCCAGTCACCCCCATGGACCGGATACCGTATTGTCAGATACGGTACATGGACATGATACTGGCTCAGGACTTGGGAAAGGGAATAAATTGAGAACCTTTCTTTCAGAAAAGGCAGAACCTTTTTTTGATGTTGTTACAATTGACGAAGCAGTCAGAACTGTAAGAAGCATTGCAAAACAGACCGGAACGGAGACGATTATGATTGATGAAGCTGAGGGTCGGGTTTTAGCCGAATCAATCATCACACAGGAGAATATTCCGGGATTTGACAGATCCTGGAAAGATGGATATGCTGTGATTGCACAGGACACATATCCAGCGAAAGAAAATTCTCCGGTCATCCTTTCTCTTTGTGGTTCAATTGCTATGGGAAAGTCAAAGAAGGGGCAGATTCAGTCAGGGGAATGTATGTATATTCCCACTGGTGGTCAGATGCCGGATGGTGCTGATGCAGTCGTTATGATTGAATATGCAGAGCAGGTTGGTGATAGGGTCCTCATTCGCCAACCGGTTGTTGTCCGGGAGAACGTAATTGCAAAAGATGAAGATTTTCATGCAGGAACCGTTATTTACCCGGTCGCTTCGACACTCAGGCCACAGGATATCGGAGTTCTCGCTGCAATTGGGAAAACGCGGATTTCCGTCCGAAAAAATCCCCGAATCGCCATTATATCAACCGGGGTCGAACTGGTTCCTGCAGAGGCGATACCACGGACAGGTGAAGTTCGTGAGGTGAATTCGCACCTGATATCTGTTTTCCTACGAAAACAGGGAGCAATCCCGGTCAGGTACGGAATCATCAGAGATAATCTTGATGAATTAAAAAGTACGATTGAAACCGCTTCCTCTGAATGCGATGCAGTCATCGTGAGCGGAGGCAGCTCCAAAGATCGGAATGATATCACCTTCAGGGCGATTGCATCACTTGGTAAAGTATTTGTGCATGGAATTTCCATTGCTCCTGGAAAGCCTACCATTATCGGACAATGCGGAGATGTCCCGGTAATCGGTCTTCCAGGTCATCCGGTATCGACATTCATGGTAATGACTTTGGTTGCCGTTCATCTGATCCAGGCCATGAAAGGAGCACCTTGTCAGCATATTTACAAAAAGACTATAAAAATGGCGACGGACCTCAAGTCAGAAGGAGGCCGTGAGCAGTATATCCGGGTACGTATTGAAAACGATGAAGCTACACCGGTTCTTGGAAAATCAGGACTGTTAAATACTCTCCTCCATAGTGATGGAATTATCCATATTCCGACAGGAAAGTAAGGCCTTGTAAAGGGTGAAGAGGTAGAGGTGAGGCTCTGGTGAGCCGTTTT
>NZ_JAIWNS010000152.1 GCF_020216685.1 Methanospirillum hungatei
CAGGAAGGAAGACAGCATCTTGGGCGAAAACTTGACCAGATAACCGGAGAGGTCATGCAGATCTGCGAGGACATCAGGCGAGAGGGTATAGAGTTTATTAACCAGGCACGAGATCGTATTATGAAATGACGGCTCTCTAGAGAGCAGAATAAGCGCTTCCCTTTTCCCTGGTAGTCGGAACCATATATGCCCAAATGGCTTGATGTCGGAACCCAGGTAATAAACCTGGACTATATTCAGAAATTCCTGGTCGTCGAAGTAACGAAGGATCGGAAAGGGCAGGTTGTTGTTGAAAAGGCAATCCTGAGGGCCCATCTTAAAGACGGCGAGCAGGTAAATATTGCGGCATTTAAAAATAAACTCGATGCCATGACGTGGATTCGTACACGGCTGCGGAACAGCGAAGAAAAAGTGATTCAGGTCAGATAACCAGTTTTGGATTTTTTCTCTTTTTCACCTTCTCTGACATCTCAAAGGAATATTTATCTGTCAAAAAGATGAGAGAAAAGGCATGAGCAAAGGCTTTGCTGTTCCTCTGGACGTACCAAAAAGTGAGCAGGACACGTATATTCGTAATCTGAAGACGATAACTCACGATTCCGGTCGGCTGATGCTTTTTGCCGGTGACCAGAAGATAGAGCATCTGAATGATGACTTCTATGGCGAGGGGATTCACCCTGATGACCATGATCCTGAACACCTCTTCAGAATAGCAGCGAAAGCAAAAATCGGGTGCTTTGCAACTCAGCTGGGGCTTATCGCGAAATATGGTGCAGACTATCCAAAGATTCCGTACCTGATTAAGATCAATTCCAAGACTCACCTGGTCCCGACAGCACAACATGAACCCTTCTCTAATCTTATCAACACCATTGACCAGGTTGTTGCATTCAGAAAATGCAGTAAACTGAACATCCTTGGTATCGGGTACACCATTTACCTGGGCTCTGAATATGAGTCGGCAATGCTCAGCGCTGCCGCACAGGCCATCTTTGAAGCACACCAGAATGGTCTTGTCACGGTCCTCTGGATCTATCCACGAGGCAAAGCGGTAGGGAATGAGAAAGATCCGCATCTCATCGCCGGTGCAGCCGGAGTTGCCGCATGTCTTGGATCAGACTTTGTGAAAGTCAACCCGCCGAAAGGAGAAGGTGCATCATCTGCAGAACTCATCAGGGAAGCAACCCTTGCTGCAGGACGGACCAAGGTTGTCTGTGCAGGCGGGTCCAGTGTTGATGCTGCCACGTTTTTGACCCAGCTCTGGGAACAGATTCATGTCGGAGGATGCAGCGGGAATGCAACCGGCAGAAATATCCATCAGAAACCACTTGATGAAGCGGTTCGGATGTGCAATGCCATCTACGCCATAACCGTGGATGGGGCAAGTGTGGAAGAAGCGATCAAGATTTATCATGGCTGATACTACGCGGAAGATAAAAACAATCGGGATTCTGACCGGCGGTGGCGACTGTCCCGGTCTGAACGCAGTCATTCGTGCAGTGGTAAAGACTGCACATCTGTATGACTATTCGGTTATCGGAATTCGGAATGGATGGAAGGGTATTGTAGAAGGGGAAGTAGAGCCCCTCACAGAATTTTCCGTAACCGGTATTCTGCCGAAGGGCGGGACCATCCTTGGGACATCACGGACCAACCCCCTGAAAAGTCAGGAACAGACCCAGCAGATGCTCTCAAACCTGAAGCGCTTTGGTATTGATGCCGTCGTCGCCGTGGGCGGGGATGACACGCTCAGTGTTGCAACCCGGCTGCACCAGATGAATATCCCGGTGGTCGGTATCCCGAAGACGATAGATAATGACCTCTCCGGAACCGACTACACCTTTGGGTTTGATACTGCGGTATCCATTGTAACCGATGCAATTGACCGGCTCCATACCACGGCTGAATCGCATCACCGGATCATGGTGCTTGAGGTGATGGGACGGCATGCCGGATGGATAGCAACGATTGCCGGGATAGCGGGTGGTGCAGACCAGATCCTGATCCCTGAAGTGCCCTTTGATATTGATGATGTCTGTGAGGGCCTGAAGAAACGGCGGGAACGGGGGAAGAAGTTCTCCATTGTGGTCATCGCCGAGGGTGCTAAACCCACCGATATGAATACCTTTGTGACAGCCTCTTCAAAAGTGGACGAGTTCGGGCATGAACAGCTGGGTGGTATCGGTCATCTGCTTGGCAGGGCCATTGAAGAGCGGGTCGGTTCAGAAACCCGTGTCACCGTCCTTGGTCATGTGCAGCGGGGTGGGTCGCCGACCGCCCATGACCGGGTACTTGCAACCAGGTACGGGGTCAAGGCAGTTCAGCAGATTCATGAAGGGAATTATGGTGTGATGGTCGCTCTCCACGGGGACAAGATCGTTCCGATCCCGCTCAGCGATGCCATTACCCAGAAGAAGGTTGATCCTGAGCTCTATGAGATGGCCAGGATCTTTTACTAAATTACTTCCCAATTTTTACCAAAATCTCTTCCAGAGACGGATATCTGGATTCGATTCGCTCAACCGTGCCACCGCCGGCGCTGATGGTGCTTGTTATCTCATTGAGTGCTTCAATGGAATGGGCGACCGACATCCAGAGATTTCCTGACTGGTCTGCCTGAATGGGAGGCTTAGAATCTTCCGGCCAGATGTACCAGATCTCGTACCTGATGGATCCGAACTGTTCGCGCAGTTCAGGCATCGTGCCAAACACCACCACTTTCCCCCGCTTTAAGATCATGACATGGTCGCAGATCTCTTCAACCTGGGCCAGGTTATGGGCAGAGAGGATGATGGTCTTGCCCTCCGTTCGGAGTTGCTTTAAATATTCTATGATAAACCGGGTGGTCATCGGGTCAAGGCCGGATCCTGGTTCATCATAGATGAGGATCGAAGGGTCATGAATGAGGGACCGGGCGATGGCTACTTTTCGCTTCATCCCCTTTGAGAGGTTTCCTATCTGTTTCCCGTCCGGCTGGAGGGATAACTGGGCAAGCAGGAGATCAGCCCGTGCCTGAATGGTTACCCTATCAAGCCCGTAAATCTCTCCAAAGAACCGGAGATAATCCGGGACAAGCATCGTTTCATACAGGCGTGACTCCTCAGGCAGGTATCCTATCTGTGAACGCACCTGCATGGGATCTGATACCAGATCCAGATTGCCAATAACCAGGGAACCTGATGTGGGAAGGATAAGGCCGGACAGGATCTTCAGGAGCGTTGTTTTTCCTGCCCCGTTATGGCCGATAATGCCGAATATCTCCCCCTCCCTGCAGGTGAATGAAACATCGGAGAGGGCGGTAACATCCCCGTACATCTTCGTTAAGGACGATGCTTCAATCATAGTGATGTATCCTCCTCTTGTCTTCACTACGTTAAAGTGTTACGGTAAGCTTTGATATACCATCCCGGCGAACTATCACCCAATGGAGGCTCTTTCACAGCTTCTTACCATTGCCATATGGGAAATCAGACGCTTTCAGGGGACCATGACCCGGGACCTCTTACCGGTTGCCATAGTGCTGCTCGTTCTCCTGGTGGGTGTGAGCGGGTTTACGGCACAAAAGGGTATTCATCTGCAGGATGGTATCTACCGGGTCGGGGTGGACAGTCAGATCTACCTGGACATCATCGGCGGCGATCCCCGGTATGTTGTCTACTCCCTTCCGTCAGATGTGACCAACATCAGGTCACTGGGGCTTGATCTTGCTATCCGTGCCGGGTCTCTCCTTCGGTCAAATGGGGAGAAAGGTGCGGCAGCCCAGAAGAGTTTTGAGCGGGATTACCAGGCGTACCAGGACTACATCTATCGTCAGCAGACCGATCTTTTTGCGGCATATCCGGTCTGGATTGATAGTGAGTACATCGTCAGCGAGCTGGACTTTCTTGCAACCCAGAGCGGTCAGCAGGTAGCAGCACCACGAACCGCATCCCCGACTCCGCCTGAACCAGAAAAAATTGAGACGGATATCATCCCTCCTTCGGGGATCATCCCTGCAGATATGGAACAGCTTCGTCTCCAGCTTGAGGAAGAGGCGGCCCGGGGTGCAGATCAGCTGGGAAGATATACTGATCTCCTGTCCCAGCAGGAGGCTCTTGGAGAACTGCGGGTTCCTTCCATGCTCTCTCCGCCACTGCCCTTTGATACCATCATCTTTATCTTTGTCTTTATATTCCCTCTCTATTTCACATCCCAGTTTTTTATGATGAGTATTATGAATGAGCGGACCCTTCGTCAGGGTGAAGCACTGATTGCCTCACCGGTCAGGCCGGTTATCCTGGTGCTTGGGAAGATGCTCCCCTATGCAATCGGGATGATCCTCATTGTTGTTGCAATCCTCTTCACGGTGAAGGCGGATGTTCTGGCAATTCTGCCTCTCATCCCCGTTATCCTCTTCTTCCTGTCATTTGCACTCTTCATCGGGATGGTGGCCAGAAGTTATAAGGAACTCTCGTTCATCTCCATCTTCTTCTCAACCATCGCGACATCATACCTCTTCTTTCCCAGCATCTTTGCAAATGTCCATATCGTCAGTCTCCTCTCCCCGGTGACGCTGGTGGTTCATGTGATTGACGGAACCGGATACACTCTGACCGATTATATCTACTCAACCACCCTCTTTTACCTGACCAGTCTCATCCTCTTCGGTGTCTGTATCCGGAATTTTCATGAAGAGCAGCTCTTTACTGAGAAAGGACTCCTTGATGCACTGGCGCTCTACCTTGGTGCTCTCATCTCAAACCGGTACTGGTATCTCTCCCTCATCCTCATCTCAATGATGACGATCCCCTTCGTCTTTATGGCCCAGATGATGTATCTGGTGCTCTTTTTCAACCTCCCGATGCCCTATTCACTCATCCTCATCATGGTGCTGGCAGCGATGACCGAGGAACTGGTAAAGGCAGCAGGGTTTGTCGGACTAATTTCGCACCGGTATCCCCCCCTGACCTGGAAGATTGTCATCCTTGCGTCACTCCTTATCGGGTTTGGTTTTCTCCTTGGTGAGAAACTGCTCCTCTTTGTGACCATCTCGCAGATCGCAGACTCTATCTTCGGGGCTGCTCTCTTTATGTCTCTGGGCCTCCTCTGGGTGCCGTTTCTTCTCCATTCGGGGACCGTATTCTGTACCGGTGCAGTTGTAAAGATATGGGGGAAGAATGCGTTTCCTATCGGGATTACCCTTGCAACTGTTGTGCATACTCTCTATAATCTGTATATTCTCCGGGGGTGGGTATGGTGAATCAGCGACTGGTGACTGCCATTGCACGAAAGGAGATCCGCGGTCTGACCTCAGAGAAGACGATAATCCTTGCGATACTGCTTCAGCTCTTCATCGCTCTGTTCTCATCATTCCTGATGGTCGGCCTGTCTGCGATGTATGACCCTTCGGTATACGGACGGATCACCGGGATTCAGTACGGGGTTGGATTTGTCGGAAATGATACCATCCTCTTTGATCTCTTCAGTCGGGATCCCTCTTTCATGCCCTACCGGATGGATCCGGGTGTCGCTCTTGGTGCACTCAAAGAACGCCAGCTGGCTGCAGTTGTCTGGCCTTCTGAAGACCCTCCTGATGGAGAAGATCCGGTGATCGTCACGCTGTATACCATCAGTAATGATATCCAGTCCACGGTCATTGAGGTGAAGATAAAGGATATCCTGCTCGAATATGAAGAGATACTTCGTGATATCAGGAAAGACCGGCTTGACTTCAGACCGGTATCGGTAACCCCCTCCCGCCCGGTTGCCCAGAACTCTTTTTACGAGTTCATCTACGGGCTTCTTATCCCGATGCTGCTCTTTATGCCGGCTATCATATCTGCCGGGCTTGTCATTGACCTGATAACTGAGGAGTACCAGGAACAGACCCTAGACACCCTGCGAACAACTCCTGCTACTCTGGAAGATATCGTCTGCGGGAAAATTCTTGCATGTATCCTGATAATCCCGGTGCAGGTGGCATTATGGCTGGTTCTGCTCACGATAAACGGTATTCAGATTGCGTCGCTGGTTGAGATCCTGCTTCATGTTGTCCTTGCATCAACGGCTCTCATCCTCATCGCTGCAACCATCGCCGTGTACTACCGGGACCGGACAAAGGCCCAGTTCATCTTCTCGACAGCAGTTATCATCGTGCTCCTGCTCATCCTGGCCTTCCCCTCAAATCCCATAAACCTCATCGTGCTCCTGGCGGTTGGAGTGGCTCCGCTCTATCACTGGGCGGTTATGGCTGCTTCGCTCGCCGGTTCGGCTATCCTTGTCGTCATTGTGAAAAATATGATCAGGAGAGTTGAGTACTCCTGATTCCCCTTCCGATCTTTCTTACTTATTCGAGAATTTCCCTTTTTGCATTGGCAAGTTTTGGCTCAAGTCGTGCTGCCGTTGATATCGCAAGGTCTGCACGGTCTGACAGCCCTCCGGCCTGCATGATGATACCTGCATTAAACCAGACTTTTGGCATGGTCGGGAAGAGTGAGAGTGCTTTTTCAATCGCTTCCAGTGCTGCATCATAATTCCCGGTTTTATAATAGAGTACCGAGAGGTAATGCCACCGGATGGAAAAGTCCGGGTGATCCGGAGGGACCATCGTCAAATCACTGATTGCTCCTGGTATATCCCCTGTCTTATATCTGATAAACCCACGGCGGAAGATGTACTCGATGTTGTCCGGATACTGTCTGATAAGTACTTCAAAATCAGTCAGTGCCTCCGCATACCGCCCGGCATCAAGGTGGCACATTCCCCGGTAGTAGAGAATATCAAAATCAGTAATACCCTCTGCTATAGCGCTTGTGAAATAATTGCAGGCCTCTTTCATATCACCGTCACGGTATCGTTTCAGGCCCTCTATATATGCCTTCTTGGCCGGATCTTCTACCCGGTTCTCAGTCCGGCTGTACATAGTGTACATGTTGCCGATTCCTCTATTTCAAGCCATCAGAAGACTGATCATTTACATATCCCGGAACACCCGGGCAAGGCGGCTCATACCTTCCTCTATCTGCTCTTTGGAGGAAGCAGAAAAGTTCAGTCTGATGGTTCTGCATCCCCCGTCATCAACATAAAAGGGAACGCCGGGCATCACTGCAACCCCTTCCTGAATGCCCTTCTCAAATATCTCCATCGAATGCATGGAATCGGGCAGGGTCAGCATCAGGAACATCCCACCGACAGGATTCGTGTGACAGACGGTATCGGGGAGCAGATCCTCAATAAGGTCGATCATGAGCCGGCATCGCTCTCCATACTCGCGTCCCATCGCACGTATCTTCTCATCAGGATGATGCCTGGTCATATACTCGGTCAGGACCATCTGGGAGAAGAGGTTTGAGTGGAGATCTGCTGCCTGCTTTGCCCGGTTAAATGCGGCAAGAACCGGTCCGGGAGCCCGTATCCATCCGATGCGAAGTCCTGGGGCGACTACTTTAGAGAATGATCCGCTCATCATGACCTGGTCTGGCAGGTGTTTCATCACCGGCTGGCGTGGCTTTCCGTCAAAGAAGAGTTCTCCAAAGGCATCATCTTCATAGAGCAGACAGTCGGTTCCGGAGAGGATGTCAGCCACCTCCCGTCGCCTCTTATCTGACCAGGTACATCCTGACGGGTTTTGTGAATTCGGAATCCCGTAAAAGAACACCGGGTCTTCTGTCCTGATGGTATGTGCAAGAGTATCAGGGTCAGGTCCCTCATCATCGGGCGGAACTGGAGAAAAAACAGGGCTATAAAATGAAAATGCCTCGATGGCACCCAGGTATCCGGGGCGTTCGATAAGGATCGAGTCTCCAGGGCTGGTCAGGATTTTCGCCATAAGGTCAAGAGCCTGCTGTGACCCATTTACTATCTGTATCTCATCCGGGCTGACCTGAAGTCCCAGCCGTGTATAATACCGGCGGGCTATTATCTCCCGTAAGGGACGGTACCCGTCGGTGGTGGTATACTGCAGGGCTGCTCTTCCATGCTCATCAAAGACTGCTTCTGTTGCCTGCCTGATTCCTTGTAGATCAAAGAGTGATGCATCAGGAAGCCCGCCTGCAAAAGAGATGATCCCGGGCACGGCTGATACCCTGAAGAGTTCGTCCAGAAATGAGGGCGGAAGGATCTGCATGCAGGAAGAAAACCGGTATGCAGGGCCGGCATCTGTACCAGTCATACTGATCTGTTGACGTTTCCAGAAGAAATTCTTTTGATACAGCAAGCCTATTATCTAAAGGCTCCTAATATCCTCTTTATGCAAAGGTCTATGGGTCTTATGCTGATAATGGGGTTAGTTCTCATCTGCGGGGTATTTGTTCTGGCAGATACCCTCAGTGTTGTAAAAAAGGATGGTGAAATGGTGAAAGCACCTGTCGGGGATGTACAGAATGAATCAATGCAGGGTGAGCTCTTAGTCAGGTTTAACCCTGAACTCTTGAACACAACAGCCCTGCAGGCGGCTGCCAATGCTTCTCATGCATATATCGGGGCAACAGTGAAGACGGACTATAATGAGCTCGGACTTCCCGGACTCCAGCTGGTTCAGCTCCCGCCGGGGATGACTCTGGAAGAGAGTATTGCATATTACCAGAGCCTTCCGTATGTGAAATATGCAGAGCGGAATGTTGTATACTCGATTGAGGGCAGCACCGGGGCCAAAGAAGGGAAGAATGTAACTTCGGATTTTGGGGCTCTCACACAAAACGGCACACCGGAGCGACCAGCCCGCCTGCTTGTCCAGTTCAATGCCAAGGCATTTTCTGATGGTGCAAACCTTTCTGCAAATGCAAACCAGACTCATGCATCACTGAATGCAACGTTGCTCAAAGATTTCACCCCCGAAGGTCTGTCCGGGCTGCATCTTGTAGAACTTTCCGGGAACATGACTCCATCTGAAGGGGTACAGGCGTATAAAAATCAGACATCTGTCATATATGCAGAGCCTGACTACGAGATCAGACTGTGAGAACCGGTAAAAAATGATACGAGGTATTACAGGGCCGGCATCTGAAATGTCCCATCCCTGATATCACCGACCCATTTTTGAAACATTCTCATCCCTTCAATCATCTTTCTCCCATACTTTTCAAAGAACGCCTCTTCCTCTTCAGGTGCGGGTGGTTTTTCCAGGTATTCAAGAAGGGCCGATTCTCCGTCAAAATCAGTGCAGGCAAACCTGATGAAAAAATCACCATACGGGGCCATCATCGCTTCACCGGTGACGGTCGCGATATGATAGGGATGTGAAATGAGAGCAGGGGCCAGATCATTGGAGTACATAATCCCTGCTTTCTGCAGTTCATTCGTGAGCGGGTTCATATCGACCATGAAGTAAAATCCGGCCCTGGGGACCGTGACCCTGATTCCCTCAATGGTCCCGCACATACGTGCAAGCCTGCTGGTCATGATCCGGAGTATATTTCTGACCGCCTCCAGGTACTGATCCATCTCTTCTTCTGACCGGTATGCGGCAATACCTGCCTCCTGAAGTGGTGCGGCAGAACTGGTATAGATGGTTGCGGCAATCTTTGCGACGTCACGAATCGTCGATGAACTGATTCCCTCTGGCATGATGCAGCTTCCAAGCCTGAATCCCCCTGCACCCATCCCGGCAGAAAGACTGTGAATGACAAAGGTGCCCTCCGGGTATATCTTTCCCATGCTTACAAATTGACCCGGGTCATAGGTGAGCAGGCTGTAGACCTCATCAGCGAGGATGAAGGTGTTGTATTTCCTGCATATGTTTGCAATGTCATTTAGTTCGTCTTTGGTATACAGTGCCCCGGTCGGGTTGCCTGGATTATTCAGGATGAGCAGGTGCTGGGTTTTTACCAGTCCCTTGAGCATCGCTTCCAGAGTCTGCGGACGGATCTTAAAGTTATTGGCACCGTGGGTATAGAGCCGGTAATAGGGAACATTCAGGATCCTGAGCTGCGGCAGATATCCAAGCCAACCAGGAGAAGGGATGATGACAGACCCGGTTATCAGTGTAAAGATGGAGAAGATAAGTCCTTTGGCACCATGCCCGGTTATCACCCGGTATGGCTCAACATCCAGATCAAATCGGTTTTTATAAAAGGATGCAACCGCTTGACGTATCTCAGTGTTCCCAATCGGGTCAGCGTATGATCCCATCCCGCTGTGAAGGGAGAGCGCTTTTTTGAGCGGTGCCGGAACCGGAAAAGGAGATTGCCCGAGGCCAAACTGAAAGACCTCTTCCTGACATCCTTTCTCCGCACAACGCTCCTGCTGCTCTTCAATTAATCGAAAATATCGAAGGTTTTCCGGTATCTGGATCCGGTCCACCTTGGCATCGATGATAATGCCGGCCATGTGAGAGAGTCTCACAGAGACAGCAATTAAACTTTCTCTTCCTCATAGATGCTGACCGGTGACGGGAGGATCCCCGGCCGTTCATCCGTCATATATGAGGTATATGGGAGGATATGGACATAATACTCCAGGTACCCCTGGATAAAATCAGAAAGACCCTGTGATCTGCGGCCAAGGATGAGAACCACGAAAAACTGGATGAGCATGCAGATGCCGGCGATAAATCCGTATATCATCAGGACTATCCCCATCAGGAATGAATACACAATACGGATGAATAGTTCAATTCTGCCAGCTTCTTCTTCATATGCAAATAACTGCTTCATGGTCTCTTCACCGAGCTGCCGGAATCATCGGGTTTGGACCTGCTCCGGATATCACTATGCTTGCGGTCTTACTCACCGGGTCATACCGGCCGTTCCTGTCATCGTCAATGACAACCGGTTGGGCACTCAATGTTGCGTACCCTGCGGTCAAAGCATGGATGTTCACTTTCGCAAGATTTGCTATGGATAGTGCCGGTTCAACCTGATTTCCAAGGTCAGCGCCCTGAATAAGGATGGTCGTACTGTTGATATGTTCAACTGTATTCATGGAAACCCATGAAGGGAAGCTTATCTCACCAAATGATGCGACGGTCGGGTTATCGAGGGTAAGGTAGAGGGCATATCCTGAAATTCCCGCATTACATCCTTCCATAATGAGATCTATCGCCGGCTCTTCTCCGGGGTTGGACTCGACAACCGACGGATTAAAGAAGAGGAGTGAGTATGCTGACACTGGTGCAATAAGGCCGGCAATGAGGATCAGTGCACCAAGCACTCCGATAGTATATGTCTGTTTCATCTGTATCACCTACACCATCTGGTATAATTTCACGACATCACCAAATCCGATAAATCCGCTCTTATCAAAGTCAAACTGACCGATTGGTTCCTCTTTCATGGCAAAGAGGATCTGGTTAAAGAGGAGTTTTGGATCTTCGTATTCAAGCCAGCCGTTTCCGTTAATGTCTTCAAAGAGTCCGTCATCGTCCGCGTCGGTCGGAACCGGGTAAAAGCCTCCTTTTCCGTCAGGGAATGGCTTCACCGGCTGATACGGTGGTTTGACATGTATGTAATTCTCTTTCTCTGCTATTGAGCTGAGACCTTCCTTGGAGATGGTAAGGGTTATCGAATATTTCCCTGGTTTCATATACAGGTGGGTGGGATTCTGCAAGGTTGATTCAGACCCGTCACCAAATGTCCAGTGCCAGGTTTCCGGCTCACCTGATGACATATCAACAAACTGGACGTTCAGGGGTATTGTGCCTGATACCGGTTCTGCCTTAAATTCAGCATTTAACGGGAGAACCAGACTGAGCGGTTTATATGCATTCAGCCTTCCCCCGGTTACACAGGTTGTATTCAGCCAGAATTTCTGGTCAACAGAGTTGAGAATCAGGTTCTTTATCTGACCTGCATCATATCCGGGCTTTTCACTCTTGATAAGTGCTGCTGTACCGGATACGAAAGGAACAGACATTGACGTCCCATCCATGAACCCGTAATCACCCGGAAGAGTGCTGTAGATATTCTGCCCGGGTGCAAGAAGGTCAACAGAAACAGCACCATAATTGGAGAACCATGTGAGCATATCATACTCATCACTTGCACCGACAGATATGATATTGGCCGAGTTATATCCTGCCGGATAATAGGGTATTTCATCGTTATCATACCCGTCATTTCCGGCAGCACAGACAAAGAGTGCATTTGTACTGTCAATGGTCTCCTTCAGGGCTTCACTGTAGATATGAGATCCCCATGAACAGGAGATGATGTCTGCACCCTCTTCCTTGGCATACACAATTCCCATGATCTCAAGAGCCGTGTTGCTGACGCCGGTTGCATCAAAAACCTTCACCGGAAGGATCTTAGAGTTCCAGCTGACTCCGGCAATTCCGATTGCATTATCAGTAACCGCACCAATGGTCCCTGCACAATGGGTTCCATGACCGTTGTCGTCCATGGGGTCTTCATCAAAGTTTACAAAGTCAAATCCTTTCAGGCAGTTAGCCGCAAGATCCTCATGGTTGTAATCAACTCCTGAATCGATCACTGCCACAATGACATCAGATGATCCGGTGGATATATTCCACGCCTCCGGAGCACTGATATCTGCCCTGCCTGCACTACTGTTCAGG
>NZ_JAIWNS010000153.1 GCF_020216685.1 Methanospirillum hungatei
AAAAAGGGATAACTCATTCCAGTGCTCCTCTGCATATTTCCCGATCTCTATGAGATCATGGACACAATGCTGCACCTTACACAGAGTATCTTCTCCTTTCCGATCTCCATGTTCCGGCAGATCAAAGCTTAATACCTGATATCCTTTTCCAATAGCTTCATCTGCGAGAAGTTCGATGACGGTATCTTCCTTATGCGACAGGTTCCCATGAACGGCGATGAATAGTTTTTTGCTTTTTTCTCCCCATAATATCGCCGGGATATTGTTAATTTTAAAATACTCTTTTTTCATTTGTGATAATAATTACCCCTGAAACAACTTCAACTCTCTGACATTCGGATGTATGAAACCAAATTCTGTCAATACCCTATTGTATTGATTTGTTTCAGAACGATAAACAAATAAACAAATACTATGAAAATGAAGATTATTCAATATATCACAAGTATATTGATCACCTGACCCAGCTTAACCTGCTTCAATGTAAGGAGAATAATTCCAAAGAATCCTATGGTCCGTTACATAAATATTATGCAATAACCCAGACCGGAGAAAATCTCCTTGCTTATATGGGATCCTGAATTTGCTTCGATTTGTTGATTCATGTATCGTGAATAGCTAACATTCCAGGATCCACTTCCAGACTGGCATGACCCGAATCCCCCCTGTCGGTGCTTCTTCCTGGTGGAGTGTGAGCAGATATCCCGTTGATCCGGGAAACATGGCACATGCCTCCATAAGGCCACCGAATTCTCGTTCCCGGTTTTCATCGGACAGGTCCCAGCATACCTGGATCGCCATACTCACTTTTCCCTGTTCAATTACGATAAAATCGCATTCATTCTCTCCTTTCAGCCAGTATAATTCATATCCTCTCCGGCGAAGTTCCAGCCATACAATATTTTCAAGGAGAAGGCCGTGGTCATCTGAAAACCTGAAAGCGACAGCGTTTCGGAGAGCGGTATCGATTCCGTAATATTTTTGGTTTCTTGAGAGTTGTTTTTTCATTGAATATTCAAAGGGAGAGAGAGTTCCGATAAGATAGGTGTCTTCCAGGTATCCTATCCAGTTTTTTAAGGAAACAGGACTTTTCATCTGAACGACAGAAGCCAGAGAGGTAAGGCTTGCTTCTCTCGTCAAATTTGTATATAAATATCTGCATAATAAGCGGAATGATTTGACTTCACGAATCCCATATCTGGCAATAACATCACGGAATAAAATATCATCAAAGGTTCTTTGCAGGATCTCAGGATCCGGGTCTTTTAGATATTCTGGAAATCCGCCATCATCAATGTACTGTGAGAAAAGCCGGAGAGCAGCAGCAGATTCACTGGTGGTATGAATGCCGGATGGATTCCACGAGAATTGATGAAATGTGCAGTACTCATCAAATCCAAAAGGGAATAGTTCAATCCGAACATATCTCCCGGTAAGATGGGTTCCAAGTTCACTACTGAGCATCTGTGCATTCGATCCGGTCAGGAAAATCCGGTATCTCTCGTCATGCATCCTTCTTACGACCCGTTCCCATCCGGGGATGTTCTGTATCTCATCAAAAAAGACAGTTCTTACTCCGGGATATAATTCCTCCCAGATGAAAAGGAGGGATGCAAGATCCTCTGGAGTAACACCGATGAACCGGTCATCATCAGCATTCAGATATAAGAATGAGGGAAATCCAAGAGATAATTGTTTCAGGAAAGTGGATTTGCCAGACCTTCTGACTCCCGATATGACGACAATCCTATCCTTGTTACGGTATTGTGCAGGATCGATCCTCCGGGGTATACCTGGATCCTGATTCGTAAATCGTTTCAGTTGATCTGCAATGACTTCTTTTAGTGTGTGATGGGGGATCATAAATTACCAATAAACAAAAATCTCTTTTTCGTTTATTAGTAATAATAGTTATGTCAACTCTTTGTTGGCTATATACTATTGTACCGGGTAATGGTGTGGTCGTACTGCGAAAACAACCATCGATTGAGTGAGAGGGACCTTCTCATGTAGTTTCACCTGAGGCAACCCTTTCTCATCCATCGAACATAAGTCCCTCTTTTTCCGAATGTCCCCACCTACACGGGGGAATGGTGGCCTCTTCTGATTGGGTATCACACCACACAAATAATCTGTTCATCCGGAACTCTGTACGGGAAGGTATAGGGAAGAGAGCGTTCATTCCTTCTCCCTCTTTTCATCGGGAAGAATTGAGTCTGCATATGAAAAGATAGAGGGATAGAGTTCTGTAACCGCATCTGCCATGTTTTCTCTCCCAAAATAATAGGGAGATTTCCCAAGCAGCTTGATAGGATTGATCTTTACCGACTCCTTTTGGATTGGGACAAGCGGCCCCTCCCCTTCACAGGTGAAAAAACCGGTAGGGGCGGCCATGTCAGGGAGTTTAATCCCTGAAGGAATAAATCCGGATACCGGGGTCCCGGGACCTCTGCTCATCATCTCTGCTTGAACAGACTTGACCTGCCGTACCGCATTCAACACATCATCCCTGCTCTTTCCCCTGATATACAGAAGATTCCAGGGATCATCATCCAGAGCCTCTGCAATAAAATACCGTGCGGCGATCTTATGAATACAGAAATCATGATGGTCCCCACAGTTGCAATAGCAGTAAAATCCCTGTTCATCCGAGGGAAGGAGGTATATACCAACACGCCGGAGTTCATCAACGAAGTGTTCTGAGAATTCCCCGGATACCAGTGCACCGGACAGAGATGCATCTGCAGCAATCGTCTTTATCAGTGTATCCCATTCAGATTGTCTGAACTGGGTTACTGATAAGTCCACATCGCGGATCGTATACCCTGAACAACTGATCCCGATCCGAATCAGCCCCGGCCTGAATACCAGTCTGGCAGCCTCATTTTTCCGTGCACAGTCAAGCCCACGGGCAAGCCGTTTCTTTTCAGCAACAGCCTCCATAGCCCTGACAAAATCCCGTGCATACCATGACTTCCCAACCGGGCCGTCCTGTGCTTTCAGCGTAATTTTTCTATCTTCAGGAACATCGTGGATGGAATTGATCCACCACCGGTTCTTCCGTCTCCTCATGCTTCCTCCCCGCTAAAGAGACTGTCACGAAGGGATACAATCTCCAAAAGCTCTTTTGTTGAGAGATTTGTCAGATACTCATCACCGTGTGCAAGCACTTCCTTTGCAAGCGTCCGTTTCTCCTGGTTCATCAGATCTATCCGTTCTTCAAGGGTTCCGGCGGTTATCATCAGGTGAACCTGGACATTTCTCTTCTGTCCAATCCGATATGTCCGGTCAGTTGCCTGGTCTTCAACCGCCGGATTCCACCACCGGTCTACATGAAACACATGAGTCGCTTTTGTCAGGTTCAGACCCGTTCCCCCGGCTTTGAGAGAGATAACAAAGACAATCGGAGTAGTTGAGGCCTGAAACTCCTCAATCATCTGTTCTCGTTTTTTCCGGGGTGTTGACCCGGTCAGGAGAAGAACCGGTGTATCTCCCTGTTTTTCTATCATCCCTGCCAGTTCCTCAGCGAATGTTGCATACTGACTGAAAATGAGTGCCGAGTCCCCTTCGGATGATATCTCCTCAATCATCTCAAGCAGCCGGCTTACCTTCCCTGACCGTTCGGCTTTTATGGTTTTATCCCTGCCAACACGCCCCGGATGGTTACAGATCTGTTTCAGTCGTGTTATCGCAGCAAGAATTGCTCCTTTCCTGGCAATCCCCTCCACGTTATCAAGGTTCTTTGCCATGTCCAGCACAACCGCCTGGTATAAGGTCGCCTGTTCGGGGGTGAGGGTGCAATATACTCTATTCTCCATCTTTTCCGGAAGATCAGCGATAACATGCGTGTCTGTCTTCATCCGCCTGAGCAGGAACGGACGAATGAGGGACCGTAATTCCTGTATCCGCTCCGCATCTTTTTCCTGCTCTATCGGGCGGGAATACCGGTTCGTAAATGCACTCTGTGAGCCAAGGTATCCAGGGTTTAAAAAGTCCATGATCGACCAGAGCTCAAGTAACCTGTTCTCAACCGGGGTTCCGGTCAGAGCAACCCGTCTTTCTCCGGAGAGTGATTTCACTGCTACGGTCTGGTTTGCATGAAGATTCTTGATATTTTGTGCCTCGTCAAGAATGATCGCCGACCAGGAAACGGTTTTGAGGTGGTCCAAGTCCCGTGCTGCCAGATGATAGGTGGTCAGGACCAGGTCATATGAACCGACATGCTTCACAAATTCATCGCCTTTGCACCGGTCAGTCCCATGATGCACCCATGAACAAAGCGAAGGGGCAAACCGCTGTATCTCGCGTTCCCAGTTTCCGACAACCGACATCGGGCAGATAAGAAGGGCAGGATTCGTGGGTTTTTCTTTCTCCTTGAGATAGAGGAGCCATGCAAGGGTCTGGGGTGTTTTTCCAAGTCCCATATCATCAGCAAGGCAGGCTCCAAAGCCCCTCCTGGTACATTGACAGAGGAAGGAAAACCCCTCTTTCTGGTATGGCCTGAGTTTCCCTTTAAATTTCTTCGGAACAGGAACTGCCTGGTTTGTCTCGGTCCTGAAAAAGTCCAGAAGATCAGCAACCCAGTCATCTTTTGCATGAATCGATACCGGAACCTCTGAATCCTCCATTTTCTTCAGGGAGAGCCGGAGCAGATCTCCTGTTGTATCCCCTCCTTTGCTCTGATGTCTGGTGAAAGAATCGAGGGCATGCTGTATCGCATCCGGATTGAAGGATATCCACCGGTCTCCAAGCCAGATAAAGGGAGCCTTTTCTTTCACCTTTTCCCAGAACTCATCCGGTGAAAATGACGTATCACCGATTGCAATCCGGTAATCAAAAGACAGGAGTTCCTGCAGGCCTATCCGTGTCTGCGTATGGGAAGGATTCCGCCGTTGTGCATGGATTTCAACCCGTGGTGTATAGGTTGTATCAGTCCACCAGTCTGGCAGAAGCACCGTTACTCCCTTCCTCCTGGCTCGTGCAAGGTCAGAACCCAGAAATGTTGCAGCCTCTTTCAGGGTCATGCTTCCTCCGGTGGGTTTCGTTCCGGACAGGTGACGCCATAATACCGATGATGATGAGGTTAAAAGTCCGATACCGGCAAGGAGGATGTGTTTGAGATAGGCTGCCTGCGGGAAGAGCCCGCTCTGGGGATCAGGTAATTCCCAGATTATTTCCGCCGGGATGAGAAGAGATGGTTCTGCCTCTGATCTGACGGAGAGGGTAAAATCCCAGGGTTCTGTCTGTCCTTTCGGGGGATCTGTGATGATCATGCAGAACTCAAAGGGTGCAAACCGTCCTGAACTGGAGAAGGTCAGCCAGTCCTGCATCGTCCGTGAGAAGTTTCTCTCAAATCCCTTGTCCTTTGCAGGATCAGTTACCCAGATGAGGTCAGTCATGAACTGCATCTCATTTTCTGATGGTTCAAAAAATGGTTCTGTCTCTTCTTTCAGTGTATATCCGGCAAGGGCAGAACGGATGATTACCCGCATCATCTCAACGATAAGTTTCTCTACCCTGACCGCCGGTTTATAAATGTAGGGATCTTTTGCGACCCGGGGGATAGCATACCTGCAGACCGGTGGCATCCGGCTTGAAAAATCTGATACCCATGCCATATCATATGGAGAAAGGGCAGGTACCCATTGGGCATGATACCCGGCAAAGGTCCGTTCTGCAGATGGTTTGAACCGTCCGTTCTGTATGAGCCGAACGGTGCTCTCAATCAGAATGGAGATGTGCTGGAAGGAATCGCCTGGAATGTATTGTTTGTCAGTATTTTGAGCGGCTCTCCAGATCTGAAAAAAGGTTTCATACGGACAGAGAAGAACGGGGATATACATCGGAACAAGGGGGAGTTTTTTCTCCTTTGGTGATGGCCCCTTTTTTGATGAGAATTGAGCAGAAGGAGGGACCGTTTCATCAGCCGGGAGATAGATAATCCATCTGGTAGCCTTCAGGTCATCATATGCTCCAAAACTGGTCTCTATGAGGGTTTTAAGAGCGGTATGATCAAGGGAGTATGGATATTCGCCCGGTTTATCCTTTGCGTAGCCTTTTTTCCTGACCGATTCAGGTTTATCAGTTATATATTCGGCACATATCGCCACCCCTTCAATTGACGGGTAAATCAGGGCATGAAGGACGGGAAGTGAAGGAACAGGTGTTTTCTCTTCAAGCTGGATTGGTACAGGTCGTTTTGCGGTCACTCAGGGCTCCTCAATTGTGCATACATGGTCACCTTCTGCTCACATAATGGGATTGATCATATCGATCCATCCGTTGATATGCTCCAGAGGAGATCTCTCTCATGAAACCGTTCAGGGATCTCTCCTATCAGGATCTGAACTCATGGGTCGGACAACAGACCGCTTCACGAGGGAGATCATATCAGAGATCCGGACATGTATCAAGCGTATATCAGATCTCTGACGATATAATCTGCGGGTCGGTTGAAGGGACCCTAGAGTATCATACGGTGGTATCAGTATCAGAAGGTCTCTCCTCGAGATGTACCTGTCCGGTGAGGTCAGACTGCAAACATGGCTGACAGTCTTCTTGGGAAGAACAAAGGAGAAAGAGAGGATGGAGGGTCCTCTTCAGAAGGTGACCTGCTGAATTATGCTGACTGGATAGAGATGGCCCTTAAGCGGTCAGGAAGAGGTGATAAGGCGATAGAATTTGCACGCCGTCTTGCTGAGGAACAGGACCGGGATCTTCCCTTCATATCGTTACTTTTACAGTTAAACAGAAAAACGGAAGCGATTGAGTGGATAAAGAAATCTGTTTATAAGGAGCGGTTCAGTCCTTATGAACCAATACAGCTTTTCGAAACATTGCGAACGATATATGAAGGGTCTGGCGACTGGCTCATGATCACCGCTCTTGATAGTGAAATTTTTATGCGTAATTCATCCCTGTATCATTATAAAAATATGATGGCTTCAGCAGAAAAAGCAGGTGTTTCCGATTCTATCAGGCCGTATATTCATGCCTTTCTGAAAGATGGGATCCCACCTAACTCTTCAGAAGAAGGGAGTATCATCCCTGGCATCCTCCCTGAAACCGGGGTTTCATTGGACAGGAGATATGCACAGGTAAACTATCCGGCACGGGATCTCCTCCTTGAGATGGCTATCAACGGGAATGATCCAAAGGAGGCATTCCTGTGGTATAATCCGAATCCCAGAAGAGTCATCAACAATCCAAGAGATTGTCTGGATGATCGTATAGCGGATGCTATTGTGAAGAAAAATCCTGAGCCGGCTATAATGATTTGGAAACGACTTGCTGAAACCTTAATCAACCTGAAAAATCCTGAGTTATATGTGGTTGCTGTCAGTTTTCTTATGAAAGGGAAGGCGGCCTCTCAAAAATCCGGCAAATCCGCTGAATTCGAGGAGTACATACTCCATCTGAAGACTGAGCATGCAAAAAAACGAAGGTTCATTCAGGTTCTGGCAGTTCTTGAGGGGAAAAGAATTATTGATGATATGTGAATAATATTTGATGATATATACTACTCTCTAGATCATAATGGGACAAACTCATCTAATTTTTTCTCCTTCATGAGATTATCAGTCTTCCAGATGAGTTTTTCCTCCTCGATTGATATCGTTTTATCTTCAAGGATTTCTATGATATGATCAAGTTTACGTTCAACCCTGACAAGAATGTCCTTGTCTGAAAAATTACTCCTGTAAACATCAGCAGACATGATTTACATCTCTCTTTTTCGATTATACCTATTATTTTATCAAAATAACTGTTTTTTCTTTGAGAGGATTCATGCTCGATAATGATACCGAAAATTTGTATTCGTTTGATAAATCTGTGATAATTTGTCTGGTTAGAAGTGAATATATTATTAAAAAATGTTGGGTCTGTCTGTATTGATTCGGTGTAATTTATCGATGAGAACGTCATTATCCCTGGTAAAACATGTATACTTAAATAGAGACCGGCTGCTCATGCGATCTGGTCTTTTACATAGAGCCTGATAGCATCCTGTATCCGTTCATAAACCTCTTCATATGAGCTCCCTTGAGAGTAACATCCCTTCAGTTCCGGAACAAAGGCATAGTAGCCATCTTCGTCCTTCTCAATAATGACTGAAAATTTATATCTGTTCATAGTTTCTGTCAGTATCCAACTTATGCAATGTAAGGAAAATACCTATTATCTTACTTCCTATACAATAAGGCAATACATTTATGCGAAATACTTCTTCACCTGCTGGAAAAAAATACCGTTCCCGGACTTATAGGGAGCACCATTCAGGTCAAAATGAGGACCAAAAAAGGGGTACTTATGGGCATGTTTCCAGAGGGAGAAGAGAGATAAAAAACCCCCTTCAATGTATCGTCATTCCAGAGTCTTAAAAAAAATGAGATTATGATGAAAATGTCACCCGATAGCATTCGGATCTTTTGCGAGACGAAATGGAATGAAAAGGGGTTTATTCCTTCATTTGCTCACACGGATAAGGTTTTAAGAGAGGCATTTCGCCGAACGTATAAAACTCTTGGCATATCTGACCAATGAGGATATTTTCAATTTCTGCCGGGCCGAATGCATCTGGGAATCCACAATAGTTCCGGATTATCTCTTTGTATGGGGTATGAGTATTTCGCCTTCCTTCCTACTGCATCACTCTTCAAGACGGTCCAGTATCTCTATCAGGTCCCCTCTTCGAAAGGTAGCAGCGAGTTGTTGAAGTGAAATATCAGTAGTTCCATAGAGCATTTTCAATGCAGTATCAATCGACACGACACTTCTCTTCAGATATTCAGAGCCTTTCTCGTCGAGTAACTGTTTTGCCCTGGAAAAATTCTGATGAGTCAGACTATAAACAGGGCATCCCACATCTCTTAAAAGATATTTTCCCATCTGCATCGCAATAAAAGCTGATGCATATCGCAGGAACGGGGGATCCTGGTCGGTTAATTTCCGTCGTTTTGCTTCAGGAATACGGTAGATGAGTGCAGCAATGATGGTTTGAGCACCATTGATGTCATCTCTGAATATCTGATCATATAATCTCCCAAAGTGTTCCCTGACAAAATATTTTGCCTGATGTGGCTTTTTTCTCCATACCGCCAGAATTGCTTCAGCTGCTGTTCCAGAGGAAATATCGGTTGGTTTTAAGGGTGAATCGGTTCTCTTTCTTCTATAGGTATAACCGAGTTCTTGTATATCCATCTCCAACTGACGCTGAATCGTGTCATTTGCCTTCAGATCTCTAAGGTCTACCGGGTTCTGGCTGTTTGTGGCATAGGTTATCTGCCGGACAAGATCCTCATTCTCACTTGGTAACTGGTACAGTCTGACTAATACAAAAGCATCCTGAGGGATTGTGTCAGGAGATGCCTGCATGAGTGTTTTATATATGGTCATGCAGGTCTGTCCTCCGTTGATTATCTGCAGATTTTCAACCTTTACCGGGAAATCACCGCTCTGAAATGCGTTATAGAGAAATTTATCACAGGTCAGGGTGATCCCGTTATTGTAAAAGTAAAAATTTCCTCGGTCTTCAGAGAGTAAGGTATCTCGTATGGCCTCATTCACCCGGTTTCCTGTAAGCCCCAGATACCGGCGGATATTTCTTTCAAGGAGTCTCTCTCCATGGCGTTCGATAAGCGAATATATCTCATACACCGCCATTCGTCCGACCAGTACCCGAGAAAAATTGAAATCTTCAACCAGAGCCTTTCCGGTGAATTGAAGGGTATCATGTACCGGTTTTGCTGCCTGCAGAATCGCGACCAGCCTATCATGATTGACATGTTCAAATACCGCCTGGTCCCCTAGATCTGCCCTTTGGATCTCCTGGTGAGCGATATCATTCCATATCTTTCCATTATTACATGCGATTGCCCGAATCCGTGGGATATATCCATCCCGGATAAGAGACCTGATCTCCTCAACCTTTGTGGATAATCGTGGGTTTAAGAAATCAAGGGGTGTTGAGGGATCAAAGAGCGCCCAGATTGCCCGGATGAGTTTATTTATCCCTTCTTCCGGGAAATTGGAGGTTCCCTCTAGGTTTTGCTTATATTTTCCCTGAAACAGGGTGACGGTTATCTCCTGGTCACACTCTTCTGAAAGGTGGATTGCATCAACGCCAAAATCCCCGGAACCTTCAGTCAGACAGTCAAAGGTCTCTTCATCGGTCAGATCCAGGATGGTCTTGACGGTAAGATAGACAAAGCTTAAGGATTTCAAGCGGGTCTCATCAGTAATCCCCAACTCTTCTTTCGCCTGTTCCTGAATCTGTTCAGAGATCTTATTGAGTCGCTGATCGATGATTTGGATATTTATATTCATTGAGTGTTCTTCCCGTTGTTCAGTTAATTATCTTAACGAGTCTTGTATCGGTATGGTTCAATATGGCTCTTCTATTGCATATCTTTTTTCTTTGCCTATCCCGTTCCCGTTTACGATATCTGCAATCATTAAAAATTCTCCAGAATCTGGTCTCACAACTCATACTGTTCGTGTCCATAATAGGGTGACGGGATCTCCGGATATACCCGGTAGACATGTTCATATACAATCTCTGCTTTCTTCTCCACCTCTTCATCGGTGTATGACTCCACCGGAAGGCCGGTATCTTCACTATAGAGGTAGTTTCGGATTGATACCAGGACCGAATCACGGGTAGACTCCTTCTCTCTCCAGTGATCAATCCTGAGTTTTTCTGCCTTGAGTGTCTTTAAAAGTTCTACCGAGACCTTCTTTATCCGCTTAATCTCTCCGGGTGTCAGCTTTTCTTTTCGAAGAAGATCATAGATAGCAAGTGATTCTTCATCAAGTTCTTCCCTGATAGCCCGGTGGGATTCATCATCCAGATCCTGGATAAATTTGAGAAGTCGGTTCCAGGTCTCCTCAATGGTTACCCGATCCTTTTCATTGTTGTATTCATCAATGATCTCTTCATAATGTTTCTGAAAATCGGTCCGGAGCGGGTTTTGTGAGAGGAGCCATTCTACCTTCTTCTCAATGACATCTTTAAGCATCTGAACCGTGGTGTGCTTTGAGGTGCTCTTGGCAAACTCCTGGTTCAGCCGATAAAAGTCTATCTTACTGATATCATAGATTTTGCCTGGTTCCTGTTTCGGGTCTGGCTGAATGTCAATTGCATCATCAACGACTTTGTGCAGTTCCCGGATGATATAGGTGATATCTGCCTGTTGTCGGTCATCCTGCAGGCTTTTGTAGATGATATTGATGGCATCATACTCCTGCCGGTGATCATTCACTCCATCTATCGTGATACATGCCTTGAATTTCTTGAAGACTTCCCGGCACATCACTTCAAACCGCTTTCTGGTCTGGTCATTTTTGTTTGCGACTTCCTTGGCTGCAACGATGGCAGCATTCCGCTCAAATCCGGTCTTTGTGATGATATGATCAAGGGACGCATTCCCGGCTGCGAGGAAACTTTTTACAAATCCGATTGCTTCCACAAGGTCGGCAAGGAGCTCTTCTTCCGGTCTGGTCGGATCATTTTCTCCTCCGTCTCCCCCTCTCCCGTTATCACCGGTTCCTGCAAAGGTTGCAAGGGCTTTTCGAAGGTTCTTGAGTATCCCGCAATAATCGACAACAAGACCGTTATTCTTCCCTTCTGCTACCCGGTTGGCCCGTGCTATGGCCTGCATGAGAGTATGGGCCTTGAGTGGTTTATCAAGGTACAGGGTTGAGAGACTAGGAACATCAAAACCGGTCAGCCACATAGCACAGACGATTGCTATCCGGAATGGATGTTCCGGTTTTTTAAACGCTGATTCAAGGTCTATCCGTTTCCCGTCCTCAAGGGCAAATCCTTCCCTGATGAGCTGACGGTGCTCTTTTATCTCTTCTTCAAGTCCCCATTTCCTGAACTTCTCAACTTCGTTCTGCTCCTCGCTGATGACGACGACTATCTCTGTCTCTTCCATCCAGGCGATCTGCCTTTTTCTGAAGAGTTCTTCCTGTTCGTCTGCCGCATGTTTTACTTCGGATCTGAGCAGGTCTATCCGGTTCTGCCAGCATTTTTTGAGGAGTTTGTGCATTCTGACACAGGTTACCTTGTCGATACAGACGAGCATTGCTTTGCCAGATTCCCATCCGGTTGAGTAATGCTCAACAAGGTCATGGGCTACCTGCCTGAGTCTCTTTTCAGCGGTGATGATATGATAATCCCGTTTCAGCTCGTTTTCTATCCGCTGCTGGACATTGATGTCATCAAAATCGGGTTCATCAGACTTTGAGATCTCTTCGATTTTCTTGAGTATCTGGTCGTTTAAGTCAGTTGTTGAGATACCCAGTTTCTCTCCCCGTGCGTCGTAATAAAGGGGAACGGTGGCTCCGTCTTCAACGGCCCGCTGAAAGTCATAGGTGGAGACATAATCACCAAACACCCGTTTTGTGATCTCGTCATCTTTAAAGAGCGGAGTTCCGGTAAATCCGATGAAACTGGCATTGGGAAGAGCATTTCTCATG
>NZ_JAIWNS010000154.1 GCF_020216685.1 Methanospirillum hungatei
CTGCACTTTTTACTTTGATCTTGAAAGGTGCATCTGCAGGCTGGTACCCTGGACGGGTGATGATGCTCTGCATGTTGGTCTCAACGACAAAGTTACCGTAGTTGCCTACTGGAATTGCCTTGCCAGTCACATCCTCATTTACGGTTCCGTCCCAGATCTTAAGATTGAGGGATGGTTCCTTAATGTTGAATGCGAGCGGGCCTTTTACGCTGCCGTTCCACTGATACCAGTTGCCGGTCTTTCCGACGAAGATATCAGGAGAAACATAAAATGACTGTGCGTTGGTAACCTGCTGAATATCTGCAGGCTGCTCAGTCTCAGTGTTGGTACCTGGCTGCCACCATGCAATCTGGCTTGAGCCACCGGTAGCTGCAGAGACATCAAGTCCCTTCTCACCAAGGAAAACTTCTCCTCCGGCGGGGATCTTGTTGATTGCTGCAGTAGCGGGGAATGCCATGATTGCAAGTGCGACAAGCACCATCATGACAACTGCAAATCGTGCGTTCATTACATGTCCTCCGAATGAATACAACCCATACCTCATACAACCGGCTATCTATCCTGATGTATGAAGATATGGAATACTCCGAGAGTAACTCCGAAGTATCATTACTTAGTTGTCTGGTATATTTTATATTCTTGTGATCCGTTTTGTGACTGAAAGTTGAATCACAGAGAGGGGAGGAGAGTAAAAACCGATAAAGAGAGCCACTTTGTTAAAAATACTCAAATATATCTCCCATTTTAAGGAGTCAGAGAAAGTATTTAATATATTGTGAAGAGACCTAAAACTCATAACTATTTTTCCTAAATGGATCAGCGCCAGAGAAGTCAATATCTGAGCGCGTTCATTCGGTCTATCAGGTCATTCCCATACCGCTGCCCCATCCGGCATGATAATTCTATAACGAGAAAGTAGGTTTTTATGACTGATCCATGTTACAGACACAGTAAATTGGTTCAATCAGACTGATGAAAATCTTTTCAGAACAAGAGCCCTGATTTTAATGAAAAATTGAGACGGTTTGTCAATAATAGGAAAGCCTCAGCCGAGATTTGAACTCGGGACCTGTTGATTACAAGTCAACCGCTCTGCCAGCTAAGCCACTGAGGCGCGGGAACAACTTATACTTCTCAACACTTAAAGGTGATGTTTGATCGGTTTCTTTTTCCTGCTCTGGTACAGAACAATCAGGAATGGTACAGCTGACCGTGGACATAGGAGGCAGACCCGGGATAGACTGCCGCGGATTTTGTGCATACTGTTATTTCAAACACGCACGGGATCTCCCTGCATTTGGATGTAAATACTGTCTTCCTTTCACAAAAGGCTGTGATTATTGTTCACGGAGTGTCCAGGAGAAGTATTCAGGCTTTATCCCATTGCAGGAGGTTGCGGGAAAAGTACTTGCAGACCTTCAGATGCTCACCGGTGACCTGACAAGGATTACGATTTCTGGTGGTGGAGACCCCAGTTGTTACCCGGAATTTACTGACCTGATGGAACTATTGTCCTCTCTTGAAGCACCTATCCACATTGGATATACCAGCGGGAAGGGATTTGATAATCCGGATATTGCAGAATTTTTGATAGAGAACGGCCTTCAGGAGATTTCTTTTACAGTATTTGCCCATGACCCTGAACTTCGCCGGAAATATATGAAAGATCCAACACCTGAAGCTTCCCTGGAAACGCTTCACAGGCTTGCACAAAAAATAGAGGTATACGCCGCGCTGGTAATTCTGCCAGGAGTGAATGACGACAAAGTTCTGGCTGATACCATCAGATGGCTGGAGAAGGCCGGAGTGAAAGGTGCTATTCTGATGCGCTTTGCAAACACTCCGGAGCAGGGCCTTATCCTGCAGAATGCACCCATTATCCCGGGACAACGAATCCATACCCCTCTCGAATTTGCCGATCTGGTAAAGGAAACACAAAAGATTACCATTATGAGGATCTCCGGAACGCCCCTGTATGACCCAGATCTTGGTTCTCCATTCATTCTGGTCCATGAACCAGATTATCTTCAAACTCTTCCCATGATATCCAGGCATGCCGGAGTCATTACCGGTGCAATAGCAGGTCCTTTTCTGGATCAGATCCTCAGAGCAAGAGGAGGTGAGGATCTTATCTTCATGGTGAAAAAAGAGATCGCGGATCTCATCACCATAGAAGATATTCAGGAGTTGGATCTCTCCACCCTGCCGGATACGGTAATTTTACCGGGGAGATCTTTTATTCATATATCTGAAGCAGAAAAGGTGCTCTCCGCAGATGGAAGATCCAGAACTGTCATTCGTGGACCGGATATGCTCACTGCTGACGGTGAGACATCTATGGGAATGACCAGGGATGAGGTTCTTGCTCTTGAACTGGAGGGGTGCCGCACCCTTATCAATCTCATCAACCAATGGGGTACCTGACGGGTATCCTTATCACCTGCCAAGAATCATATTATACCGCACTTTTTATAGTGCTGGCAGACGCAAGTCCGACGTGATTTTCATCACTGCCCGTAATGGGCTTTGGGATTGCAGAGAGTTAGCAGATTAGTCGTATCTGACTCTTTTCTCTCTCAGGATTTTGCTCTGTTTACAGGAGGATTTAGAAATGGCACGAATGCATGCCCGTAGAAGAGGTATTTCACGTTCAGTCAGACCGTACCGGACACAGGCTCCGGAGTGGTCGAACACTGACAAGGAAGCCATCATCAAGCAGATAGTAGACCTGCGCAGACAAGGAAGCTCAACAGCCGAGATCGGGCTTGTAATGAGAGACAAATATGGTGTCCCCAGTGTCAAGCTCGCAACCGGAAAGAAGATCACCCAGATCCTGCGTGACAATGATCTTGCATCAGAAATCCCTGAGGACCTCCGCAATCTGATAGAGAAAGCCCTTGGAATGCGCAAGCATCTCGCAGAAAACAAGCGGGACATTCATAATAAACGCCAGCTCATGCTGACTGAATCAAAAGTCCGCAGACTGGTCAAATACTATGTAGGCAGCAAAAAGCTTCCAAAAGGCTGGGTTTACAAACCGGAAACTGCAGAAATTCTCCTGTCCAGATAATCCTACGGTTGAAATGTCCATAGAAACTGCTGCAAAAGACCTTGCATATGAATTATCCAGACAGAGTTCTGTTGAAATACTCTGTCATCATGATGCAGACGGGATAGCAGCAGGATCGATCATGGCGATGGCCCTGTACCGGGCTGGCATTCCATTCAGACTTCGGATAACTCACCGGTTGTCTGAAGATACTATTCCGAAGACCAGGCCATTGCTTCTTTGTGATCTTGGTGCAGGTCTTGCCGGATTACCTGAAGAGACGATGGTCATTGATCATCACCTCCCTTTCTTTGAAGGGCCGCATCATGTGAACCCAAGACATGACGGGATCGATGGAGACACCGACCTCTGCGCAGCGGGAACTGCATATCTGGTAGCCAATGCTCTTGGAGATAACCGTGATCTTGCAGGACTCACACTCCTTGGCGTCATCGGAGACGGGCAGACTTTGACCGGAAAGAACCAGGATATCTATCTTGGTGCCCTAGGGAATGGAATCATCAGTAAAAAGAGGGGAATTATTCTTCCAGGCAGAACACCTGCCGAGCAGATTGAGCTCTCAACAGAACCATTTCTCTATGGGATTTCCGGCTCAAAGGAGGAATCCCTCAATATTATTCAAGCATCAACGATTGATGATACCCTGCAGGGAGATATACTCTGCTCACTCCTTGTTCTGCAGGCCGCAGAGAGGTGCAGACCTGAAACCTTGGATTCAATATGGGGAGACATGTGGATGCTGGAACGGGAAGTGATTGAGCATGCGCACAATATGGCATTTATAGTGGATTCATGTGGAAAAGCAGGTCATGGAAGCATTGCAGTTTCACTCTGTCTTCGTTCATCAAAACTGACCGAAAAGGCCTATGAGATAGCACGAACGCATCGTCTGGCCCTCATTCAGGAGATGAACCAATTCCTTGCTAGTTCACATGAGAATAAGAAAGGCCCGATCATGTGCAGCGATCAACATCTCACCAGTGACCTTGCCGATACCGTATTTCGAAATATTCCAGACAGTTCCCCCGTAATTATTGCAGTGCAAAAAAATGACGGGACCTGCTCTTGTTCCATACGAACCGACGGCAGGAGCGGAAAATATGCAGGAGAGATCGTCCACCAGCTGGCTCTTGAATATGGAGGATATGGAGGAGGCCATCAGAACAGGGCAGGAGCGACCGTTGCTTGCGAATATCTTGATACATTTTCATCAAAGGTTGTTGAGGCCTTCAGCTCATGAATATTCAGGGAATCATCCGGACAACTCATGACCATGCACAATGTATTGCGGATTCGATATCTGTCGATAACCTGTCAGAGATGAAAACGTATGCTGAGGGGAGTTATGTTATCACACAGATCACAAGTACCAAAGTCCGGTCAGTCATCGCCTCAATGGACGATTATCTTATGAATCTCACCGTAGCAGAAGAGGTTTGTGAAAAATCCTCACAAACGTCAGATCAGGAGTTTCACAATAATACCGGGAGAAACTAACCGGTTGAATTATTTGACATCAATACAGGAAGTCAGAACATATGCATCATAATGAAAAAAGGTGTGAATAATGGCAGCGAAAAAACCAACAGGCAGAAGAGTCGACGGATGGAAAGCAAAATCCTGGTATAAGGTGTACAGCCCTGACAATGTGGGTAAAGTATACCTTGGTGACACCGTGGCAGATGATCCGTCCAAACTTATGGGACGGGTCATGCAGGCACCGCTCTCAGAACTGGTAAACGACTATACCAAGCAGAATGTGAAGATGAAGTTTGCAATCACGAATGTAGCAGGTGATGCAGCATACACCTCATTCATTGGTCATGAACTTGCGCGTGATTTTATCAGATCACTGGTAAAACGCCGTACCTCACGGATTGACTGTGTGGTAAACTTTGTCAGCAAGGATGGTTGCAAGGTCCGTGCAACAGTAACCTGTTTCACGCTCACCCGTGCAGATCAGAGTCAGCAGCATGAGATAAGAAGAATTCTTACCGATGATGTTCTGACCTTTGGCAAAGAGAATGAACTCGGTGTTTTTGTGAACAATATCATCAACGGCGATCTTGCAAAGGAACTCTTTAAGAAAGTAAAAGAGCTCCATCCGGTTCGTCGCGTTGAAGTAATCAAAACCAAGGTTGAGCTCCCGAAGAGTTCTGCCTGAAACTTTTTTTTTTTTTTATTTTTTATTTCTCAGGGGCTAAACGTATCCTGTTCCCATCATCAGCAGATCCGGTGATCATCGTGATGTAGGGGGAAGACCAATGGTACTGACAATTCAAATAGATCAGGGTCTTATTACCAGAATCCAGGTGTACTGTAATGCTTGATATACGATTTGTCCGGGCAAACCCTGATGCCATCAGGGATGATCTCAAGAAAAGAAATGATATGGAGAAGTTGGCATGGATAGATGACCTGCTTGTTCAGGATATCCGTCACCGTGAACTTATTGGGCAGACCAATGAATTGCGGCGAAGACGAAACTCCATCTCATATGACATAAACCGTGCAAAAAAAGCAGGAGAAGATGCATCAGCACTCATCGCTGAAGCTGCAGGGCTCCCCGGACGCATAAAAGAGAATGAAGCAGAGATGGAGGAGAACACGAAAAAGATACGGTATTACCTCATGCGTATCCCGAATATTCTCCATGAGAGTGTTCCGGTTGGTGCTGATGATACCCAGAATGTCGAGGTGAAGAGATATGGCACTCCCCGGACCTTTTCCTTCGAACTTAAAAACCATGGGCAACTTGCTGCAGATAATGGCTGGGCTGATTTTGAACGTGCAACCAAAACATCAGGTGCGGGATTTTATTTTCTGAAAGGAAATCTGGTGCTTCTAGATCTCGCCCTTCAGAGATTTTCCCTTGATATTTTAATGGAAAAAGGGTATACGCCCATCATACCTCCATATATGATTAACCGGAAATCATACGAGGAAGTTACCGATCTTGATGATTTTGAAAAGGTCATGTATAAAATTGAGGATGATGATGCATACCTGATCGCCACCAGTGAGCATCCGATGGCAGCAATGTACCAGGATGAAATTTTTGAAGAGAAGGATCTGCCACTCAGACTTGCAGGACTCTCACCATGTTTCAGGCGGGAGATCGGATCTCATGGTCTGGATACAAAGGGCCTCTTCCGCGTCCATCAGTTCCATAAGGTAGAGCAGTTTGTCTACTGTCATCCGGATGATTCATGGACAATTCATGAAGAACTTCGTGAAAATGCTGAGGAGATATTCCAGAAACTTGAGATCCCGTACCGGGTAGTGAATATCTGCACTGGTGATATCGGAACGGTTGCAGCAAAGAAATATGATATTGAGGCCTGGATGCCCCGTGAAAACGAGTATCGTGAAGTGGTTTCGTGTTCAAACTGCACCACATATCAGGCAGTCAGGTTAAATATCAGAGTCAGGGACAAAGAGGATTTTGAGTCAAAACAGTTTGTTCATACCCTGAATTCTACCGCCATTGCAACTTCACGTGCCATGCGGGCAATTCTTGAAAATAATCAGCAGGAAGACGGCTCTGTAGAAATCCCAAGGGTGCTCAGGCCATACATGAATGGCAAAGAAGTTCTATAAGAGCTGAATTTGCAATTGTATTCTTTTTGCCTGACCCGGGCATTTCAAACCGATAGTTCTTTTTTTTCATAGTCCTAACAGGTTCTGACTTGAAATATGAAAATTGCACAAATGCTGGAACTTGAAGCCATCTCTCTTGTTGAACCAACATTTTCTGATCTGATATATCAGGAGATGGATGATCTGATGACCGGTTCCCCAGGAAATAGCGGAAAGATTCTGGTTAATGAAGATGAGAACCCGGTTCTTTTTGCAAAAACTGACGACGGAGGAGCATGGACCGGGTGTGTAACCATGTTCCGTGAGCCATCACTGGCACTCATTGATCTTTTCGAGCAGTTTGAATGGGAGATGTATCAGGAAGAGAATGAAACTATCCTCGATGCATTACGGGGATATTACAGTACCCTGCTGTGTGATTCTGTCCTCCCCGGACCTGATGACCTCAATCCTGCCCGTGTTCAAAGCATTAAGACTCTTTTACGTAACACCGTAGGGATTGATCAGCAGGGGCTCTGTCTTGACTGCTGCTGTGGAACCGGTGTAGGCTCAATGGTCATGGAGAGTTATGGGATGCATCCGATAGCCTATGATAATGACGAATCCCTCCTTGTCCGGGGGATGAAATCCGGACGGCTCAAACCAGAACGGACCATGTGGATAGATGGGCGGATGGTAAACAGGTTCGTTCAGAAACAGGCTTTTTTGGTCTGTGGATTTATGATCGGTGAAATTCATTCATTTAATGCACACATCTGGCAGGAGATCATTGCTGCTGCATGTATGGCATCAGACAGGGTTCTTTTTACCGCGGGCACGGAACAAGAGATTATTCAGATAAAAGACTGGGTTTTTGGCACCGGAAAAAAAGCGGAGATATTTGAATCGGATGCAGATCCGATATATGACCGGTGGATTTGTTATTCAGAGTAGGGAACAGGAACACTTCTTCCCTTTCAAAAAGGGGGAGGTCTTTTCTCAGGCAGGAACCCATGAATTCCGGCAAGATTTATTCTGTGATCACTTCCCCGGTTCTGATCTTGATAGATGCATCAACGGGGATGACAAAGATCCTTCCGTCACCAATCTTCCCAGTATATGCCCCTTTCTTGATGGTTTCAATGACATGATCGACCTTATCTGCAGAGACTAAAATCTCCATCTCTATCTTGGGGATGAGATCTACCTCTATTGTTCCACCACGGTACTGAAGGCTGATACCTTTCTGTTCTCCCCGTCCCTGTACTTCGGTGATGGTCATTCCGAAATACCCGGCGTCTTCCAATGCTTTCTTTACGGCGTCAAGCCGCTCTGGTTTTATGATGGCTTTTATGAGTTTCATGATTCACCTCGGTTATGATCGTGCCCGCTCTCCATGCTGGGAGATGTCAAGTCCGACATATTCTTCATCTTCCGTTACACGCAGCCCGATTGTCTTGTCTATGATCATCGCCAGGATATAGGTCACCACGAAGGCATATCCGACAGCGATAAGGGCATCAATGGTATTGATCCCAAACTGATATGCATTACCGGCAAGCAGACCGGTCTGACCAACGCTTGCAAATATACCGGTTGCGATTGCACCCCAGAGACCACCAACACCGTGAATGGCCCATGCATCAAGACTCTCATCAAATCCTTTCTTCAGGCGCCAGAGCAGTGCCCCATAACATATGAGACCGGCTACAGCACCGATGACAAGGGATGAGGGAACATCGACAAACCCGGCTGCCGGTGTGATACCGACGAGACCGGCGATGGCTCCTGACACCATACCGACTGAACTTGGCTTCCCCCGGATACTGCTTGCAAGCAGCCATGTCAATGCTCCGGCAGCCGCTGCGGTGTTGGTCACCATGAGGGCGTTTGAAGCAAGACCGTCAGCTGCGATGGCACTTCCGGCATTAAATCCGAACCATCCAAACCATAACAATGCTGCGCCGAGCAGAGTCATCGGAATGTTATGAGGTTCTATTGAATTTTCTCCAAAGCCCATCCGTTTTCCAATCACCAGTGCAATGGCCAGGGCACCGAACCCTGAACTGATGTGAACGACAGTTCCTCCTGCAAAGTCCAGAGCTCCAAGCGACGCAGCCCAGCCACCACCCCAGGCCCAGTGTGCAAGGGGATCATAGACAAGGGTTGTCCAGAGCAGCCCGAACACCACAAAGGCCGAGAGCCGTATCCGTTCTGCGACTCCTGATGTCAGGATTGCCAGTGTCAGTGCAGCAAATACCAACTGGAATGCTGCAAACAGGATATCCGGTATGGGAAGACTTGTAGCTTCCATCCCGACTCCGGAAAGGCCGATAAAGTCAGGACCACCGATAAATCCACCAATATCAGAGCCGAATGCGAGTGAATATCCGCAAAAGACCCACTGTACACTCACGAGAGCATAACAGAGGAATGCCAGTGCCACCATTGCGATGACATTTTTCCTCCGCACTAATCCTCCGTAGAACAACCCGACCCCTGGAGTCATGAGCATGACCAGGCAGGTAGAGGCAAGTATCCACGCAGTTGCACCACTATCTAGCGTCATTTTTAATCACCTGATTGATCACCAGTATTGCTGATCTTGTAGCAGCCCATGATTATCCTTTCCTTTTTCAAGATCAATTACAGAACTGCTATTTTTCAGTCATCCCCAGTGGGTCTAGTCCACGTGGGTAGTAAGAAGTTGTCTTCTACCATATATAAATTTAATTACATCAGCAGCAAAATTGAAGCCCAGCAACAAACCGTAGAATCAGATAAAAAGATATAATTTTCCTTGAAAAATGAATAGAATGAAAATAAATCTTAAGAATTCTTTTTCATCCTTCTTCCATGCCTTTTTTTCTTTTTCCGGTGGCTATCACCTTTCTCATTCTCTTTCCTGATCTTTTCCTTTGCAGCCTCTTCGTCTGATGCGCATTCAAGATCTGCAAGAATGTCAAGCGGATCTTTCATCTCATTCACGAGTCGGATAATCCGGGATAACCGCTCAACACCGATAAAATGCTCAGCCATCACTCTTGCCAGAGGAGTCAGACTAATTTTTCCATTCTCTTTGGATATAAGATTCCTGCTCAAAAGGAGTTCTTCAACCGGTTCAGATTCTCCAACAAGGTATCCTTCGATCTTCTCAATTGAGCTCTCATCTCCTTTGCATATCACCGCATTAGCAACATATAGTTCAGAGCTCTGTTCAAGAGTGTACTGAGGAGCAACCTCTCCCATCTCCCCCTTTAAAAGACCCATCGCCACCTCTTCTTCTGTGAGTCGTGACCCCCGGATATAGCTCCCGCCGGGTTCTGCAAGAATTACCACTTTGCCAAGATCATGAAAATCAGGACGGCCGGCTCTTCCGGACATCTGGTAAAACTCCTGGACAGTGAGCCATTCAATACCCATGGCAAGAGAATCGAAAATGACCTGTGATGCAGGGAAATCAACGCCTGCTGCAAGGGCTGCAGTGGTAACAACGGCACGAAGCTGCCCTTTCTCAAACTTTTCCTCAACCTGGCGACGTTCTGCCTGGGTCAGCCCGGCATGATAGGGTGCAACGCCCTCTCCTATCTTCTCTGCAATAATATGACACCGGGCACGGGAATTTGTGAAGATGATGGTCTGGCCGTGATATCCCTTGTCTGATACATGATTATACTCCTCCGCCACAAGGGCACGTTCCGTTGGAATCTTCTGTTCTCGTTCAGAAAATATCAGATACCGCTCCAGGGAGACCGGACGATCATCATACCTGACCAGCTTGGCACCGAGCTTTGCAGCAAGTAATTTTGGATGCCCGATGGTGGCACTGAGGTATAAAAACTGGGCTTTCGGAGATGCATACTTCATCCGTGCGATCAGACCATCAACACGATGGCCACGGTCGCGATCCTCAAGCATCTGGACCTCATCAATGATAACCGTGCCAATATTTGTCAGGGACTCTCCCAGTCTCATGAGATGATCTATCCCTTCATAGGTAGCAACAAGAATCCCGGCATTTCTGTTCCGGTTAGCTGGCCTTCGGTTATCTCTTACCAGAATCCTGCTGGCCCCGGTGATAATTGACACATCGGTGAGATGACCATACTTCTGTGAAAACCGCTCATATTTCTGATAAGCCAGGGCAACAAGAGGAACCAGAAACAGAACCCTCCCCCTCTTTTCAAGGTAATTTTTCAGCCCTGCCATCTCACCGATAAAGGTCTTCCCACTGGCGGTAGCCGAGACCACCAGGAGATCCTTGCCATACAGCAACCCTGCCTCCACTGCCAGCTGCTGGACCGGCATTAATGACTCAACACCACACGCCGTCACAAATTCACGGGGAAACGGAAGCTCTTCAATTCTGGCTGTCTGCACAACCGGGTGAGCTTCAAGACGATCATAGAGCGTATGTCCGACCGTGAGCCGGTCAGGTTCTATCGTTGCGAGTACCCGGTCAACACTCCGGTACTTTTCCAAAAGTTCATCAAGATGGGAAAGAGCGGATCTTCCAAGCCGGCCCATATGCACCAGCTCCCTGCGCAGCTCCTTGCGTGCACAATCCATGCAGATCTGCTCTTCCTCTCCAAACCCTACTGCGTTCTTTTTGTCAAGTTCTGTGACCCGGTCATCCATCAGGCAGAACCTGCAGAGTGATACATACGAATACGGGATCTGAAGATCCTGCAAAAATGATTCAAATGGTTTATCCTTTGCCGTGAGGTACAGACGGGAACGGCGCAGGTGAGTGATCAGATCCTTACTGGGAGTATTCCGATATCCCCCGCTTTTCGTATGACGGATCCGGTACTTTACCGGCCTGATGCCTTTCGGAGTATCAACCAGCTCTAGCATCCCCGTTATCCGGATGTGATGCGTATCGATGTATAAAACCCGGTAATATTTCTTCGTCGGCTGGATTATCGCCTTCATGAAGACACCAGGTCATGGATCTCGTAACTAAGATCCGCCTGCTCGAGCTGTTTGAGAAAATCTGTGAAAAATTCATCTACAATCACAATGGCACATGGGATGCCATGCAGGGCTGCTTCAACCGATCCTTCACGTGACCCGAAATAGAGATCTGGAACCCGGTCGATTTTTTTCAGAGAGACCCATGCTTCAAGACCAACACAGGCAACCACGGTAACCCTGCTGATCACATCCTTCAGAAGATCCAGCCTGACCTTTCGCGAGCCGCCCCGTTCCACCCTTGGCACCTTGCAGACAAGAACAGTCGCCTCCCGATGGGTGATGATTCCCTCAAGACCTGAAACTCCTGCATCTTCACCTTTTGGTGTATCAGAAACAGACAGACCATTTGCTGACTGAGGCTGCTTTGAGGCGTACAGGAGACCATTTTTCATATACACCCCGACGGGATCGCCTCTCTTTAAGTCCTCAGCTGCAATGGCTGTCCAGACCGAAACCTGTTTAATGACATCATTTCGGATATGCCGTGCATACGTTTCAAGAACTTCTGCATGGTGCAGGATCCACTCAACACCTTCCCTCGTAACTTCATACCTTCCCCGGCCCGGTGCCTTGAGCATCCCTTCTTCAGTCAGTTCTCTGACATATTCCGAGATCGCCTGGGGAGTAACCCCCAGACCTGCCGCTATCTCCTGCTGCCGTATTGCAGGCTGATGTGCTGCGATATCAACCAGGATTTGAAATCTGGTAACATCACGCTTATTTTTTAGGATGGTGTATCCTGGATCATTCTCATTCATCCAAAACGACCAGACCCTGACCTTTTACATCCAGATGTGGAGTTCTCTTCGCGATCCCTTTTATAAACACAGGTGAGACTCCGAATTT
>NZ_JAIWNS010000155.1 GCF_020216685.1 Methanospirillum hungatei
TGATGGGATGCCTTGAGGTTCTCTCCGCTCTCTCCCCGTCTGCATCGTACCTGATTGCCAGTGAAGAGGCAGAACCGGCAGATGGCTGGCCATATAAGCCTTGGATCTCGTATATCAATGCGCATCCGGATGAGTCTGTGGAGCAGTATGCAAAAAATCTCACTGACGAGTATATGAAAACCCCTGGCCAGGGAAAGACAATCGCACTCCTCAATCCAAAAGAGGCTGATTACCTGACCGAGCGACTGGACCGGTTTGCAAAAGACCTCCATGCCCTTGCCGGAGATGAGGAGGGATGCAGGACGATAGCCCGCATTCTATCACAGACGCAGCAATTTGGCCGCACCGGATCCGGAGAACTGGAAGAGGCGACCATGGACTTGTATTCCTTTGCAGATGAGGCACGGCGTACTGTTCCCTATCTCTCAAAATCTGCAGAAGAAGTACTTGAAGGGATTAACCGGACGGTTGTCTTTGCCCGCCATGATGCCATGGTCCCTGGTGCACACGGAGTTGCCATCCTCTCACCAGTCCTCATCAATCCTGTATTTTACGAATATTACCGGGAAAGTGCATTCATCACACCATCCTGGGACAGATTTCTGATCAGGTACCTGGGAGAATGCGGAGAAAGCGGGAATATCACCGCTCTCTTCTGAAGATAAACAGACATCCGAAGATGACTCCTGCAAGAACCGGAAATACATGAAGGGGAGTCTCTTTATGGGTAGACTCAAGAGCCTTGATCTTCAGAAGGATCCCGGTCAGGTTTGGCTGTATCTCCATCGCTTTCCGGTAGGCATGCTCTGCTCCAGGGGTATCTCCGGCCAGAGCCAGTACATCCCCGTACTGTTCATACACAAACCCTGACTTTGGTTCGGATGCCAGAACATCCCGATATAAGGCCAGTGCTTCAGCCTCCCTGCCGGCCCGGACCAGAGTCATCGCTTTTCCTTTTCTGACAAGGTCAGGATCAGATTCATTCAGGGAGACAGAACTCCAGACATCAAGTGCATCCTGATACCGCCCCAGTTTTTCATATATCTCGGCAAGCCGGCCAAGTAAGGCCATATTAGTCGGATCAGCGGCAATGGCCAGCTGCAGGGACTCTAGTGCAGTCTCGGGATCGCCGGTTGTCACCAGATTCTTACTCTTTCCGGCAAGTGCCTGACTGTTCCTCGGATCAAGCTGAAGCGCTGCCTCATATGCACCATCAGCCTCCTCTATCCGCCCAAGTCCGGAAAGACTGTTCCCTTTTCCCACCCATCCTGAAGCAAACAGGGGAGACATGGAGCAGGCTATCTCGAATACACCCAGAGCTTCCTTGTATCTGGCAAGGTTATTCAGAGCAGTTCCCTTCCCAATCCAGGCGGATGAATCCATCCGGTTTAATGCAATGGCCTGTTCATATGCCGCAAGTGCCTCATCATACCGCTTTTCGAGCATAAGGACATCGCCGATGTTCTTCCAGACCGATGAGTCAGTCTTGTTGAGCTTTAAAGCCATCTGAAATGCCCGGACAGCATTATCGTACTCCCGCAGTTTGGTATATACCTGCCCAAGAGAGGTCCAGGCTTTCAGGTCGGTTGCGTCAAGGCTGAGAGCAGCCTCATAGGCATCAATTGCATCGTCGTATCGCTCAAGATCTGCAAGAGCCATACCCTTGTTCGTATATGCAATGGCATCCTTCGGGTTATAGGCAAGGGCCATCTCATAACTTTTCAGGGCGCCCTCAAGGTTTCCAAGATTATACTGCGCATTTCCCTTGTTATACCAGGCCTTACTGTCTTTACTGTCCTTTTGTAAAGCGATCTCATAGGCGGACACTGCGTCCTTAAAATTTCCCTGGTTGTAATGGGCATTCCCTTTTGCAAACCAGGTCTCCTCATTATCCGGGTCAATCTGAATGGCAGCATCATATGCCCTGATGGCATCCTCGTACTGCTTCTGGTCAGACAGAACATTCCCCTTTGCCATCCACGCCTGTACATCATACGGGTCAAGCTGAATTGCTACATCATATGCTGCATATGCTTCATTGAGCAGGTTCTTACTTAAGAGGGCATTTCCCTTATTGTACCAGTAATCAGAGTTCCGGGGATCAAGCCCGATGGCGACCTCATATGAGGCGATTGCTTCATCCACCTGGTCAAGTTTATAAAGTGAAACCCCTTTATTATACCATGCTGCTGCATTCGAGGGATCCAGTTCAATTGCCCGCTCAAAATATGAGATGGCTTCCTGGTACATTCCCTGGCTGTATAAGACATTCCCGTCTGATATCAGGTCATCTGACTGGGTGGCAAGAGCTGGCACGGGAAAAAGGAATACCGCCAGTATGATGAAACCATGAACCTGACGTGGAATGGTCATATGCGAAGTTTCTCCTGTTGTTCCTAAATAGTTTCGAGCAGGGCCTTATGAGGTTCGTGCTTCAGCCCGCCGTATCCGAACAAGCGGACTGCTTTTCTGCAGGAACTCACTGATAAACGGTTCAAACCCTGGCTGCCAGCACTCAAGCCCTGCATGGACAACAAACTCCTCTTTCATGGAATGCTTGACATGTTTGCCAAGAGCAGTTGCAAATACTTCATTCGAGGAGAGGAGATCGGAGGCCTGCCGGTAGCGCCGGGGAAGTTCCACCCCGTACCGGCCGTCACGAATGAATGGCCCGGCAAAGATGATGTCAGAATGAATATACTTTTCAATGAACTTTGCCGCATTGACATGGGCGGTGACCGGCGGGCCTGCATGGAACCTGACCGCCGGAAGAGTGTCAACAAGGAGCTCAAAGAGGAGCATACTCCGATCCTCAAGCATCCACGTATCTGCCCGTGCAACCACAAATTCATGTCTTTTTAAAAGATCAACCAACGTGTGCAGACTTTTCCGAAGCTGGGGAACGACAATATCTTCTATATAGGGCGGGGTTTTCAGGGTGATCGCAAGAAATGCAGACTCACGACCTTTTAACAGAGCGCTGACCTCTTCCCTGGTCAGGATACAGATCGGTGGGCGGTAAAAAAACCACTTTGACGGTGATTTCAGATATCCCTGGCAGAGCTCAATAAACTCAAGAAGTTTGGTATCTGAAACGGAGGCCGATACATTCCGGCAGGGATCAACCGGGTCGATGACGACCAGGGGTTCATCAAACCATTTGGCTGCATGCTGCTCGATGTCGATGAACATCCCGGGTTTCCAGCCAGCTGCGGCTTTGAGCAGGTTATGAAACCCGCCATGATGAAGCACCAGGAGTTCACACAGGTATCCGGCAAACCCCTCCGTCATCTGATCAGACCCGTATACTCCGCCTGCCTTGACAAACTGCTTTAAAAGGAGAACGTCGTCGGTAAAATCACCGATACGGGAAGAGATGTACCGGTTATGAAATGGTGTACGGTCAACTGCACTCTGGATACCGGTCGCCTCCTTTACCTGATAACAGGGGACAAGATCTACATCAAGACCGTCGATCGTCGCATTCAGGTACGGGTGCTCTGCGTACTTCTCCCTGATTGTATCGGTATATTGCTGTGCAATGCTCCATGCAAGGGCAAGACCCTCCCGTTCCAGGTCTTCGCGTGGCAGGGCGGGGTCAAAGAGCATAAACACATCAAGGTCCCGGTCACCATGCACACAGGTCTTTCTGGCAACCGATCCGACCATCATCCCGTCAGCCTTGCCTGATGCACGGATATCTGAAATAAGCCGGTCTGCAAGGGCATACATCCGGTCAAGTTCTTCTTTGGTTGGACGTATCTCTGCAAGGACTGACTGTTCAAGTGGTGAAAATGTCATGAACGCTCCCGAAGAGGGACATGGAGAATATCAGTATATATGGGTCCGTCAGGGGTGAGCTCACTCTTTTTTAATATAAACTCCCTGACCGGAATGGTTCCGGAGCATGAGGATGCTACGCCTGCCAGGGCTTCAAAGAGTGACTGATGAAACTGCCTGACCCGTGCGATAGTGATATGAGGTCTGAACTTCCGTTTCTCAGGTTCAAATCCGAGTGAGGCAAGGGAAGAGTCTATTGATTCTGCAAGTGCCCGGCATTGTCCAGGGTCATCCACTTCTGCCCAGACCACCCGGGGAGCCCGCTGACTATTCGTCCCGATAAGCCCGACCTCCATGGAGAAAGGTGAAGCCTCGATGGTTTGTAATAGTTCAGTGATCTGTGAGAGGGCTGACCCGCTCACCTCACCGATGAACTTTAACGTGATATGCATCGACTCCTGATCAACCAGAGTCAGTCTGGCACGGCTTGACCGCAGGCCCTCCTGAACATCCCTGAACTGTTCCCTGATATCATCAGGAAGGTCGATTGCAACGAATAAACGGACCATTCTGCCGTATTATGTCTTTATCTTATAAGATAAGGGATTTTGGATCATATACCTATATATAGAGATATAGGCAAAGAGTCCCTGCCCGGATCTTTATTTCTATGAAGTAATCCAAATGATTATTGATCATTATGGGGGCGGTCTTTATCGTATATACACTTGAGTTTTGTCCACGTTGTGAAATTCTCAAGGATTTTCTCACATCTCATCAGATACCTTTCACCGTTGCCGACATGTCATCTGCGAAGGCACTGACTGAGCTCCGCGTGAACGGCATCTTTGTTCAGGAGGCCCCGGTCCTTCAGGTTGATAAGACGTTCCTGACCTCAAAGGAACTCTTTAATGGTGACGCCATCAATGAACAGCGGATATTGCAACTCTGTTAGGTGATGGAGTGGCAGGGATAACACGTCAGACTACATTAGACGGTATTGCCATCCCGTCGATGCCGCCTGTCAGAACCAGTGACGGGCACATCCTGGAATGGGACCGGGACCGTATTGTCAGACAGATTTTGAAAGAGACCAGGCTTGTTGAGATTTTTTACGGATTTGAAGGGGCAGATGAAGAGACGGCACAGGAGATAGCACGGGAGGTGGAGGACCGGATCAGAAAACTTAACCTGCGCACGCTTTCAGGTCCTTTAATCCGGGAGATAATGAATACTATCCTTATCGAACGGGGGAGGATCCAGTGGAGAAATGTCTGCACCAGGGTAGGAACCCCTGTCTTTGATGCTCACCAGATAGATGTCGGCAGGGGATTTGAGGCAAAGGATAATGCAAATCTGCAGGAGAATGCTGAAACGTCTCATAAAAAGAAGGCAGACAAGATCAGCAAGGAGCAGTACCTCCTCCAGCTTCCTCCCCATCTCGCAGACCGTCACCTCTGCGGGGATATTCATATCCATGACCTTGAGTACTTCGGGACACGGCCGTTCTGCCAGGACTGGGATCTCCGGTACTTCTTCTACTATGGTCTCATGCCTGACGGGAACGGGACAAAGGCATCGGTTGCCGGACCTGCGAACCGGGCAGAGGTTGCAGTACTCCATGCAGTAAAAGCTCTTGGAAGTGCCCAGACCAACTTTGCCGGCGGGCAGGGGTATTATAATTTTCTCACCTTCCTGGCGCCGTACTTCACGGGCATGGAATATATCGAGATGAAGCAGCTGATGCAGATGTTTGTCTATGAGATGACTCAGATGATGGTTGCCCGTGGCGGCCAGCTGGTCTTCTCATCAGTCCAGCTCTCACCAGGAGTCCCGAAACTCTGGAAAGATAAGCCCTGTGTCTATAAAGGAAAGGTCTGGAACGGAACCGATGCACCCTTGCAGACCTATGGCTCCTGTGAACGGGAGGTCAGACTGCTTTTTAAGGCCCTTATGGAGGTCATGCTTGAAGGTGATTACTGGGGCAAGCCATTTAATTTTCCAAAACCGGAGATCAGCATAGAGCCCGACTTCATGCATGAGGATGAGGAGTTTAATGCAAAAAACCCGGATCTTCCGAGTTATGAAGACCTCTACCTTATGACCTTTGAACTGGCCTCAAAGTTTGGAACACCATACTATGACAACCAGCTCCCGGCATACCGCGGGGCAGGGGAGGGCATCTCCTGTTACCAGTGTTGTGCCTACCAGTTCTCCACCATGGCCGATAAGGACGCAGACTTTGATAAAAAACTCTATTTTGAAGATGGCATGCATTTCTCCATGGGATCGTGGGGTGTTGTCTCACTCAACTGTCCCCGGGCATCCTACAAGGCCCATGGTGATGAGGAACGGCTCTTTGCAGAACTCCGATCTATGATGGACACCGCTGTTGAGGTCTTTAAGATAAAACTCCGGTGGATGGAACATATCAAGAAGAGTAACCGGATGCCATTTGCCATGCAGCGACCTCGTGACCCGAAGACCGGTGAGCGTGGTGCAATGGCCGTTGACTTTGACGGACTTGTCTATACCATCGGGATCGTCGGTCTGAATGAAATGGTCCAGCACTTTACGGGCTATCAGCTGCATGAATCAGATGAGGCGTTCCGTCTCGGAGTTCTTGCAATGACTGAGATGGAACTCTACAGCCAGGAGCTGACCAGAAAGCACGGTATGACCATCGCTCTTGCACGCACCCCGGCTGAGACAACCGGTCAGCGGTTTGCCGTTGCTGATCTCCTCCGCAGGGAGTTTCACGAGGGGGCAAAACAGGTTATCAAGGGGAATCTGGAAGTTGCCTTATCCCGTCTTGGCGATACCCGCGACCTTCCGATATACTATACCAATGGAACCCATGTCGCTCCTGGTGCAGACATCACCCTTGCACGCCGTGCAGAGATCGAACATGTCTTCTTCCCGATTGTGGACGGCGGAAATATCTTTCATATCTGGCTTGGTGAGGCACGGCCTGATCCCCGTGGCCTGATGGACATGGCCATGAAACTCTGTCGGAGCACCCAGATTGGATACTTTGCATTCACCCGTGACCTGACCGTATGCCTGCACCAGTTCTCGGAGTGGGACGGAAAAAGAGCCCATGTTCCGGTAAAAGAGCCTGGAGGGACGCAATCAGGAATCCAGGCACCAATCCACGTATAACTTCATAGGACTTACGCAACCAGTAACTTGACATAAAATTTTAGGAAATGGGATTATAGTAACTATATTAGAAAATTATTTAGATAAATTAACAAATTGCTCTATCTGCGTAAGTCCTAACTTCATTTTTTCTCTCCCCCATTTTCTCCCTCATCGCACTATCGGTGTATATGCCTACCTAGCAGATGAGATGGATATCAGCATTGCAATCATTGAACATACCGGTATATGAGCACCGAAAGGCAGGCTGGACGGTCATGGATTCGGACAGTGACATGATGCACTGACGGCAGGCATGACCGATACCATCAGGTTTGTTCTGTTTGATCTCACCGATGTACCGTACCTGACCTGGCGCCGGGTGATGGGTATGGCATGAAGAGTGATTTCAGGTCACATTCTCCCGTTATCCTTTGGATTCACAATTCAGGACTCCTGGTCATTGAGATACCACTCTCCAAATGCAATAATCCCGGATCTGATCATAGAGAAGATTTTCTCCAACTCAGCGATCTCCTCAATGTCAGTCTTGTGCATCATCTCGATCAGTATGCATTCCGCTCCGGTAATACCGACGGCAAATACCATTCATCTCTTTGATTGTGCCGTCAAACATACTCTGAAATCACCCGATGTATACCATATAGATTGCCCTGATACTATGTGAAGAGAGAACAGGTGCCTATTTTATACTTCTGAGGAAGGATCTGGTATGACAGTACTATCTTTGCGATCTATTTTCGGTGCTGCTTTCATCCTTGTTTTGCTATTCACTTATGGAATCAGTGCAGATACCATACCGGCGACTGATACACTGGATGGCTTTGATGAATTTATCACCCAGAAGATGGCTGATTTTGATGTGCCCGGTGCCGTGGTGGGGATTGTTGAAAATGATGCGGTTGTATACCTGAAAGGGTTCGGGATCCGTGAACTCGGAAAACCTGATAAAGTAGATCCTGATACCAGGTTTCAGATTGCATCAGTCACGAAATACTTCACCGGTGCAGCCATTGGCACTCTGGTGGATGAAGGAAAACTGGACTGGGATACCCCGGTTGTTGAGTACCTTCCTGATTTTACCCTGAAGGACCCCTATGTCGGCAATCATTCAAATCTTCGTGATCTTCTGGCCCACCGGACCGGCCTTCGTCGGGATGGCGAACTACTTGGCAGAATCGGAATTTCCAATGATGAGATTTTGTACCGGATGCGGTTCCTTGAGTCAGATGCGGGATTCAGGGAGCGATATCTTTACTCCAATGCCGGGTACTTTATTGCAGGTGAGGTTGCGGCTCAGGCATATGGGAAGAGCTGGGAGAACCTTACCGATGAACGGATAATAGGGCCACTCGGGATGACCAGGTCCGGGGCCAGGCATGAAACCCTGTACCTAGATGAGAATCATATCACCGGCCATGCCAGTACAGCAGATGGAACGTTGGAGATAATTCCGTTCGAAGAGGCATCTCTTCCGGCTGCCGGCCAGGTGGTATCTACCGGTCGTGACATGACCCGGTGGTTACGGCTGATGCTGAACAATGGCACGATTGATAGAACTGTGATCCTCAGTCCAAAAACGGTAGAGGATATTCATGCAGCAAGTTTCGTCGCCGGTCCATCCGGTCCCCTCCATGATCCAAACGGGGTGGTTGGTCTTGGCTGTGACTCGTATTACTTCCTTGATGAACGGGTCATAGAAAAGAACGGAGCACTTGATGGTGTCCGGTCAATCGTGGTACTCATTCCGGGGAAGAAGAGCGGAATTGTGGTTATCGCGAACAAACAGCTGACGGCGTTTCCTGAAGCGGTCAGGGATGAGTTCCTTGAACGATACATTTGCAGAAGCGGGAAAGACCTGCAGGCTCTTGAACTCCAGAATCAGAAGGGCTGGAACTCTTTGATTAAAAATCCGGAGAGACCTGACAACCCTGGTCCTGCAACTATCAGCCCCGCTGCAATTGCAGGTATGTATACAAGTTCCCTGTATGATATCATTCAGATTGATCAGGGTCCGGATGATGAACATATGATAATCGGGCTCGGGCCAAACCGATACCCGGGCAACCTTATCCACTGGACAGACAATACCTGGTACCTCTCATTCCCGAACCCTGATGATCTGGTGGGATACCTGACGTTCATTGCAGATGAAGCAGGTTTAGTAACCAATATTGAATCCGATGAGTTCGGACCATTCACTCGGATTTGAATCGGGAATACTCATACTCTTTTTTTTCAGGTTCCGGATGAACTGCCTGGTGACGTAAGGGTGATTTTATTGCTGTCAAATGATGATTAATTCAGATAATGGACATTCTGACAATCATTGGTATTCTTATTCTGGTGATCCTCATCCTTTCCGTTGGATGGCGGTATGCATCACAGCGACGATCACTCCCCTGTCCGGTATGGATGAAATGGATGCTGGACCCACCGTTTGCATGGATGAGCGGCCGGACACGAAAGACGATTGAATACCTTGATGTCGCCCCCGGCATGCAGGTCCTTGATGCAGGATGTGGTCCGGGAAGAGTATCAATTCCGGTTGCAAAGATAGTCGGTCCGAACGGAAATGTTACCGCAATGGATATTCAGGAAGGGATGCTTGCAGAGGTAAAAAAGAGGGCAGAAAAAGAGGGGCTTTCTAATATCAGATATCTGCAGGGTGGTATCGGAGAAGGAAAACTCGGGCAGGAGCAGTACGACCGGATCGTGATGGTGACCGTCCTTGGTGAGATTCCTGACCGTGAAAGAGCGATGCAGGAGATATATGATGCGTTAAAACCAGGAGGGCTGCTTCTTATCGAAGAGACGATCCGGGATCCGCATTTTCAGAGAGTGCAGATAGTCCGGGACCTGGCCGGTGGGATAGGATTTATTGAGAAGGGATGGCACGGGGGCAGGTTTAATTATTGTATTCTGCTTGGGAGAGAATAAAATAATACTTGAATCCCTCACTCATGGATTCTGATTGTTTTTTTACTCCTTTGGATGAGAGGATGTGGATAGTATCCGCCTGCATTACAAAACTTAACGATTTGGTATATATTCTATTTTGAGTAGGTTTGGTGCTATTACTTACGACACCATTGCACACAACATTCAACTGACAAGAACGTAACAATGGTGTATTTCTATCGTTCCATATCGATCCCGGTTATCTTCACAACAATTCCAAGGCGTTATGCACGTTGCTATAACTGCAGTCTGGTTCAGATTATTCAGAATATCCAACTCTTTAGTTCTGTAATATTTTTCAATATATCCGGATAATCAATGACCATCTCATGAGTACTATCTCATCAATGAAGGATCTTCATAGCAACTCATGATACCATAAGAACTCATTGAAACAATCCAATTCTCATCTAAAGGACTGATAGCGATGATTAAAAATTTTCAATCTCATTCTCTCGTAACAATATCCGGAACTGGACAATCAGATCAAGAACCCGTTCACACCTCCCTGGATACCATTCTCTCAAGGTTCAGTCCGGTAGATTTTTCTGATATCTCTCATGCAACCCTGCAAAATCGGAAAGAATTAAAATACCTGCTCACCACACAACAGGCTCTCGATCTTCTTTTGCACCTTCCGGAAACATACCAGATCTTCGAAGTTGATGGAAAACAGGTTCAGACCTACAAAACGACCTACTATGACTCTCCGGAGTTTCAACTCTACCTTGCCCATCATAACGGACGAAAACCACGGTACAAAGTAAGAATGCGGACCTATATCGGTTCTGACCTCACGTTCCTGGAGGTAAAGGAGAAGAAAAATACCGGACGGACTATCAAACACCGGCTTCAAATCGAAGGGCTTGTCACCAGGCTTGGGTCAGATATCCGTGAATTTCTCTCATTATGTTTCCCCTTTGACTATACAGAGTATAAACCGGTGTTGATTAACGAATACAGAAGAATTACCCTCGTATCTGCAGTTCATCCGGAACGGATCACTCTTGATATCGATCTGACCTTTCGTTCAGGTTCTATCGATATTCTGCTCCCAAACATTGTCATCGCAGAGATAAAGCGAAGTTCAGATCATATCAGGTCACCTGCCCTTGATTATCTGAATACGATGAGATTACGACCGAGAGGGTTTTCTAAATACTGCATCGGAATTTCACTTTTGTATGGCGATTTAGTGAAACATAACAACTTCCGAATAATTCTGCGGATGCTGAATAAACTCACCAATGGAGGACCGGTACTATGGTAACCGATACATATGCTTCATTCCTTGCCGGAATACTCATCAACCTTCTTGCAGCGGTAATCATCGCACGAGGTATCTATTATCCGAGAAAAAGAGCCCAGGATTACATATTTACATTCCTGGCATTCTCGACTGTCATATATCTGGTGATGGGTCTTTTTACCTCAGTTGAACTCTCCATCGGAGTAGGGTTTGGTCTCTTTGCATTATTTTCGGTTCTCAGGTACCGGACCGATACCGTTCCCATCCGGGAGATGACCTATCTCTTTGTCATGGTTGCTCTGCCAATAATGAACTCAATCCTGTATAACAGTGGAGATATCGAAAAATTATGCCTCTCTGACCTGGTGATCATTGCAGTGCTCTTCATTCTTGAACAGAAATGGGGATTCAGATATGAACAGAAGAAACTGATAAAGTATGAGAAGATTGATCTGATTCGAGCCGATGAACATGACCGGTTAATCGAAGATTTGAAAGAGAGGACGGGACTTGATATTTCACAGGTCGAGATAGTGGAGATAGATTTTATCAGGGATTGTGCCGATATCGTAATTACGTATGAGGAAGGGTTGCCAGTCATTCCGAAAAAAAGTCAGGTTTCTGATTTGAGATCTATGGAAAAATCCTGACTAAAATAAATTGTGAGACCCTTATTCCTTTTTATCCTTTTTTATTCGATTCCGGGTATCTTCTATTAAGGTCCGGTAAATACCTTCTCCTCAACACATGAACGTGGGTTCATCTGATAAAATGCATCAGGAATGTAATGGAGAATGATTTTCGATTACAGTCCCTTAACCTACTCTTTACGAGAATCTCTCGTTCAAGTAGAGATCTTTGAACGACTATGAAATCATAACATCAGGAACTGATTCTTTCCAAACAGGGCTCAAGACGCCTGACTCAAAATGGATAGAATCATCTGGCTCAAACAATACAATGATTCAGGAGAGTTGGTCAGTACCGATCACGTCGATGACAAGATCAATCATCATTTCGTTCATCTGAATGCAACCTGATCGATACTTCATTGCTTTTAAGTATCCCTTGACATTACAAGTAAAGACAGAATTATGTTCAATCTCTCCCAGGCCGCTGACAAAAAAAACAGCTCCCACTAAGAAATATGGTGGTACGCAGGAATAGAATAATTTTAAAAATCGGTGGAATAAAAAAGAGGGAGAGATTATTCAGATGATTGGGATTTAATATACTCTATTGCTTTTTCGTATTGTGATCTGATATGGGCTTTCATCTCTTCAAATGCTCTATCAAAATCGGATT